>CAKZNY010000076.1 GCA_937132145.1 uncultured Paracoccaceae bacterium
CTTGCGCCCGTTAGCGTAGTCCCCAAAAAGCTTTTCGGGATAATGTGAGACTTCGCAAACTTAATGCCCTCACGCTCACAAAGCTTGCAGGTTCCTGATTTTGATGCCAAACTGCCCCCTCACCCCAATGCTGCGTCGCACCGCTCGCAAACACCTTCATGCGTATGTTTGCCAACATCCGGCAGCACTTTCCAGCACGCAGGCATTTCTCGCCCTCGGCCTTTTCGAACTCCACACCAACGTCGGCGACTTCCGGCAAACGGAATGCGCGATCCGGCAGCGGGTCGCCAGACAACGTCATGCCCGACGTAATACAAACACCGGCAAAATCAACGCTTTTCACAATCGCCAGCATCTCCGCATCATGGATATGCACGGTCGGCGCCGCCTCAAGCGAGGCCCCGATAACCTTGGCCGTCCGCTCGATCTCGATCGCGCCGGTTACGACACGGCGAACCTGCCGCACGACCTCCCACTTACCAGCCAACGCATCATCGCGCCACGCTTTGGGCGTTTCAGGGAAGTCCAGCATATGCACCGAACTCTCGGCGCCCGGGAAGCGCTGCAACCACACATCCTCCATCGTGAAGACCAGCATCGGGGCAAGCCATACCGTCAGGCGATGGAATAAAATATCTAATACGGTGCGCGCAGCGCGGCGTTCCTTCGAGTTACCGTCGCAATATAAAACATCCTTGCGAACGTCGAAATAAAACGCCGACAAATCCAACGTACAGAACTGGAACAGCTTCTGGAAAACCCCTTGGAAATCATAGGCGGCGTAGCCCTTGCGCACCACCTCGTCCAGCTCGCTTAGGCGATGCAACACAAACCGCTCCAGCTCCGGCATATCGGCCAATTCAACCCGATCTGCCTCGCTGAACCCGTTCAGATTGCCCAGAATAAACCGCATCGAATTGCGCAAGCGGCGGTAACTATCCGCCACGCCTTTCAGGATTTCATCGCCAATCCGCTGATCGTTGGTATAATCCACCTGCACCACCCACAGGCGCAGGATATCGGCCCCGTATTGGCGGATCACCTGATCCGGCGCGATGGTGTTGCCGATGGACCTTGACATCTTGACGCCCTTCGAATCCAGCGTAAAACCGGCCGTCACCACCTCGCGGTACGGCGCACAACCTTTGGTGCCAACCGACTGCAACAAGCTGGAGTGGAACCAGCCACGATGCTGGTCCGTCCCCTCAAGATACACATCCGCAATCCCGTCGGGCGAGCCATCCGCGCGGTCCCGAATAACAAACGCATGGGTCGAGCCGCTGTCGAACCACACATCCAGAATGTCGCTAACCAGCTCCCATTCATCAGCGTTTTCGACGCCCTCCAGGAAGCGTTCCTGTGCACCATCCGCAAACCAGGCATCTGCCCCTTCGGCCCGGAACGCGGCCGCAATGCGGCTGTTCACCGCCTCGTCGCGCAGGATATCAACCGTGCCATCGCCGTTATGCCTGATGAAACACGACAGCGGCACACCCCACGCGCGTTGGCGCGACATCACCCAGTCGGGGCGGCTCTCGATCATCGCATACAGACGGTTCCGCCCGCTTTTAGGCGTCCATTTAACATTATCAATTTCGGTCAAAGCACGTTGGCGAATAGTCTTGCCGTGCGTGTCCATCCCGTCGTTCAGCTCTTTATCAATCGCAACGAACCACTGCGGCGTATTGCGGAAAATGATCGGAGCCTTGGAGCGCCACGAATGCGGATAGCTATGCTTCACCCGCCCCCGCGCAATCAGCGCATTCGCCTCGACCAGCTTGGCGATCACGGCAGTATTGGCCTTGCCCTCCTTGCCCTTGCGATCAAAGACACGCAGTGCCACACCCTCCCCGCCGATAGGATTAATATCCGAACCAAAAAACGGCACGTGAGAAAGGAATTCACTTTCCTCGCCGACGTTATGGGTCATCCGGTCGGTCCAGCCACGCTTGACGAAGGCCTCATAATCGTCAGCACCGTGCGAGGGAGCGGTGTGGACAAAGCCGGTGCCAGCATCATCGGTGACGTGGTCGCCGTCGATTAGAGGGACAGCATAATCCCAAAATCCGTCTACTTCCTCCATCCTA
>CAKZNY010000077.1 GCA_937132145.1 uncultured Paracoccaceae bacterium
CTTATTACAGCCAAACTACGCTCGGAGCGAGGTATTACCAGATACTCGACGCGGCTTTTACGTGGGAGATATATGCATCATACACGGACCGCGTATCGAACGTCTCGCCAATACAAGATGCGCAAATTTCATCAATTGGAGGGAATATCTCATTGACGGTTAACGAGGAAATATCGCTGACGGTCGGCAGTTATTTGCGCGATACGGCCTCGGATTCTGCGGGTATCGCGGCTCTGGCTGGAAACCTGTCGATCGATGTCGACTGGACTCCGGCCGACTGGCCGGTAAGCGTGTCCGGTGAACTTGGCTACACCCACACGAACTTCAAAACCCAGATATTTGGGTACACAGGGAAACGGGTGGACGACAATGTGTCTTTGAACCTAGTACTCACGCTCGAAAACATCCAGTTTTATGGATTTAGCCCGAATGTTGGTGTGAACTGGACGCGAAATTACTCAATTTTGAACAGGTATGATACCAAAACGTTACGAGCGTTCACCCGCCTGACGACCTCGTTCTAAGCGCGTAGCATTTCCAGATATTCAGACGCAAAACTGTAGATATCACCGGGCCAGCGGGCGGACAGATAGTTGCCGTCGCGCACTGTAAAGCCGCGCGACATGTGTTTGGGACTGTCGCGCAATATCGGCAGCGGGCCATGAACGAAATCAGCACTTGATTGCAAGGTTGCTGTCACCTCGTCCTCGACCGTGACAGGATAAGTCCGATAATAATTCCCCAAATTATACCGCGTCAGGTTATACACCAGCCATTCTTGGCGCTTCAAAAGGGCCGTAGTTTTACGCCCGTACAACACAGATTTACCCGTGGCAGGATCAATCGCGCGACACGCCGCCACCACACCGTGACAGATAGCCCCGACGGGCAGGTTTTGGGCGAAAAAATCGACAATCACGCTTTGTAAATCACGCGATTCCAGATACGGGATCACCCCTTTGGAGTGGCCACCGGGCAACAGCAAACCGTCATAGTCCTCGACCTTGATTTCATCGTACCTTATCGGGGATTTGAACGCCGGATCCTGCCGCATTTCACTGTAGGCTTCCCGCGCGGATTTTTGGGCAATCAGGATCGATTTCAGCAGGTAGAACTTGTTGCCATCCAACATCCGTTTGTCGGCATACCCCGCCAACCCCGTGTCCGTCGCAAACCGCACGTCAACGCCCGCGCCGTGCAGGATTTTCCACGGCACCGCGACCTCTGTGGGGTCGAAATCCGTTGTGCTGGTGGCAATTAATACCTTCATATCGATCCTAAAGAATAAGGCCCATCACAATCATCGCCAACCCGATCGACGACATCCCCATCGCGCCCAAGTTCCATGCAACTAACGCGCGCAGACGTTTGTTGGCATCCTTGGCCTCGCCCCCCTCACGCTTGATTGCCACCGCCATTTTGATGCAATATCCAAGGCCAACCAGACCCGTCAGCGTGAATGCGCCACCAATGTATATCAGAAAATCCATAAACCCCTCCATTTCAGTAAACTGCCTAAAACAGGAGACGATTTTTCGCAAGCGGAGTCTTGCAGCCACGACGGCAGGCAGGTAGTGTCCGCGAAATTCATTTCAGCTAAACGAGGCCACCTATGGACGTAACCGACGATCAACAGAAGCAGTCAACCTACCGCGTAACCGCTGGCGAGCTTCGCGCATTTGTGGAGCGGTTCGAGCGCCTTGACGCCGAGAAAAAAGACCTCGGCGAGCAGCAAAAAGAAGTGATGGCCGAAGCCAAATCGCGTGGCTATGACACCAAGGCTCTTCGAAAAATCGTGGCGCTTCGCAAGATGGATCCCCAAGAAATCAGCGAAGCCGAAGCCGTTCTGGAGCTTTACAAAGACGCGCTTGGAATGTGACTGACTAGGCGTGGACCTATCGACGCTTTCATACGTTTACATCTTTCTGGCCGCGCTGCTGGTGGGGTTCACCAAAACCTCCGTCGGTGGCGTTGGCATTTTGGCGGTGCTGCTGATGGCGCTGGCGATACCGGGCAAAGCCTCGCCTGGGGTGCTGCTGCCGATGCTGATCGTCGCGGATATTTTCGCGGTGATTTACTATCGGCGTCACTGTAACTGGGGCATTCTACTAAAATTGTTCCCGATGACGGCCCTCGGCGTGGTCATCGGGTATTTCGCCGTTGATCTGGTTCCGGTCGCCGCGTTTGAAAAGCTCATCGGCGCGACAATCCTGTTCATGCTGGGGTTCGAAATCCTCGTCCCGAAACGCCGCGATGCCCCTGCCGCCCTGACAGCCTTCGTGGGGGTATTCGCCGGTATATCAACCATGGTCGCCAACGCCGCCGGTCCTATTTTTGGTATTTACCTATTGCAAATGGGCCTGCCGAAGAAAGAGTTCGTCGGCACCCGCAGCTGGTTCTTCCTGTTGGTTAACATTTTCAAAATCCCGTTTTCGGCCAATCTGGGGCTGATTACGGTTGAAACGCTAAAACTGAACCTGTTGTTCGTGCCTGTACTTTTTCTGGGCGCATACCTTGGCTACAAAGTTTTGGGGATGCTGAACATGGCCGCCTTCAAATGGTTAATCCGCGCCGCCGTTCTGGTTAGTGCCGCCAAGTTGTTGCTGCCATAAGGCCGGTAAGGCTTAATCCCGCACCATTAAACCAACCATCCAACCCGCCGAGCCGTAGGCGAGGCCTGGCCCAACGGGAGGGGTTTGATCT
>CAKZNY010000078.1 GCA_937132145.1 uncultured Paracoccaceae bacterium
ATTGTGGAGTTCGAGCGCCTCTCCGGCGGCGTAAACGCGATTGCCAAGGCTGCCAAGCTGCTGTCAAACGCCAAGTTCCCAGTTATTTTGAACGGAGCAGGCGTGGTTATCGGCGGCGCTATCGAGGCCTCGAAAGATTTGGCGGAACGTCTGTCCGCCCCCGTTTGCTGTGGCTATCAGCACAACGATGCCTTCCCCGGCTCGCATCCGCTGTTCGCGGGGCCGCTTGGGTATAACGGATCGAAGGCGGCGATGGAATTGATCGCTAGGGCCGATGTGGTGCTGGCTTTGGGGACGCGGTTGAACCCGTTCTCGACCCTTCCGGGGTATGGAATTGACTACTGGCCCACGGGCGCGAAGATCATTCAGGTGGATATTAACCCTGATCGCATCGGCCTGACCAAACCCGTAACCGTGGGCATTGTCGGGGATGCAAAACAGGTGGCCGAACAAATTCTCGCGCAGCTTTCCGACACAGCGGGGGATGCGGGCCGTCAAGAACGCCGTGATTTGATCGCGACAACGAAGTCCGCTTGGGCGCAAACGCTGACCTCGATGGACCACGAGGATGACGACGAAGGCACGACGTGGAACCAGCGCGCGCGGGCCGATAAACCGGACCACATGTCACCGCGCCAAGCGTGGCGCGCCATTCAGGCCGCCTTGCCGAGGGATGCGATCATCAGCTCCGACATCGGCAATGCCTGCGCCATCGGCAATGCCTATCCGACGTTCGAGGAGGGGCGAAAATATCTGGCTCCGGGTCTGTTTGGTCCGTGCGGGTACAGCTTCCCTGCAATCCTTGGCGCTAAAATCGGCCAACCGGATACGCCCGTCGTTGGCTTTGCGGGGGACGGAGCCTTCGGGATTTCCATGAACGAAATGACAGCGTGTGGTCGGGATGAATGGCCAGCCATCACCATGGTTATTTTCCGCAACTACCAATGGGGGGCCGAAAAACGCAACACCACGCTTTGGTACAACGACAATTTTGTCGGAACCGAGCTGGATTATAACGTGTCCTACGCGGGCATCGCGCAGGCTTGCGGCGTCAAGGGCGTTGTGGCCACAACGATGGAGGGCCTGACGGACGCGCTGAACACAGCCGTGAACGCCCAAATGAACGATCGCGTAACCACCTTCATCGAGGTGATGCTTAATCAGGAACTGGGCGAGCCGTTCCGGCGCGATGCCATGACCACTCCGGTAAAGGTCGCGGGTATCAGTGCTGCCGACATGCGCCCGCAGAAAGTTTAACGGGTGGCTGGCGATCCGTGGATTCTGACACTGAATGCAGGGTCGTCCAGCCTGAAGTTCGCGGCCTTCTCGCCGGATGGGGACCGGATTGCCGGTGGTCAGGTTGCGACCAGCGTTCAAGAGGCGTTGGCGCAACTGGACATCCCGCACCCACCCAGCGCCATCGGCCACCGCATTGTTCATGGCGGCGAACGAAGTGCTGCCACGCTGATCACCCCTAATGTGCGAGCCGAGATCGAAGCGGCGGCCACCTTGGCCCCCCTCCACAATCCACCCGCGTTAAGGGTGATTGACGCGGTGCGCGCAGTTTACCCAAACGTGCCGCAATATGCGTGCTTTGATACGGCGTTTCATGCGAGCAATCCGCCCGAGGCGACGACCATCCCCATTCCCAAACCCCTGCGCGATCAAGGTATCAGACGCTATGGCTTCCACGGACTTAGTTACGCGTCACTGGTGCGACGCTTTGAGCAAATCACAACCGCCACGCTGCCCCGCCGCGTCTTGGCGTTCCACCTTGGGGCCGGAGCCAGCCTCGCGGCAATTGTTGACGGTGTAGGCGTGGCCACGACAATGGGTTTTTCACCGATGGACGGGCTGGTTATGGCGACCCGTTCAGGGGCGATGGACACGGGCGCGGTGCTGCATTTGATGCGGGAACATGGCCTTGACGTGGAAGCGATTGACAAAATTCTGAACCATGAAAGCGGGCTTTTGGCGTTGGCAGGCACAGGTGATATGAAAACAATTTTGAACTCAAACGATCCGGCCGCCAAATTCGCCGTCTCGCATTATTGCTATTGGGTCAGCCGCCACGCAGGATCCATGATCGCCGCGATGCAAGGCGTGGATGGTTTTATCTTCACCGGTGGTGTCGGCGAAAACGCCCCGCAAATACGGGAACAAATCCTTACCCGCCTAAGCTGGGCTGGCGAGCTGCCCCATTGGGTGATCCCTCGGATGAGGAAGGCGAAATCGCCCATGCGGCGCGGCTTGTACTGAAATAGTTGGGCACTGAATTATAAGGGCGCCTAACGGCGATTACATTTTCACACGCGCCATTTTCGGGTCGTAAAGCGGTTGCATGTGCACATTGCACTTAACGCGCTTTGTGGCGACTTCCAGTTCGTAATTTCCATCCATCACGTATTTCGCATCCACGCCTTCTGGATTGCGAACATAGCCATAGCCGATGGGTTTGTTGAGCGTATATCCAAAGCCACCACTTGTTAACCAACCCACCCGCGTGCCATTTCGGTAGATGGTTTCGCGGCCCAGAAGGATGATGTCGGGATCATCCACCGTGAAACCCGCCAGCATCTTCTTCACGCCATTGGCTTGCTGAACCGCAATCGCCTCGCGGCCCTTGAAATCGATGTCTTTGCGCATTTTTACTGCCCAGCCAAGGCCCGCCTCCATCGGGGTATGATCCGGCCCGATGTCCGCGC
>CAKZNY010000079.1 GCA_937132145.1 uncultured Paracoccaceae bacterium
CCTCGACCATACTGATTTCGACAGCGATCAGCATCGTTAGCCTGACAGTGGTGATCGGGATGGTTTCGGGCTGAAATTGACATTGGCATAAAACTGGCATCAAGTTTGCGTAACGACTCGTGGAGGAAATAGATGCATGATTCCAGCATAAAACGTATTCGCAGCCTTCCGATTTGGCAGGGCGAAATTACGGTTGTGCCGCTTGTTGGCGGGCGTACTAACCTCAATTTTTTGGTCGAGGATAAGACGGGTAAATACGTCGCCCGTATCGGGGAAGATATTGTTGAACATCACGTCATGCGCTTTAACGAGCTTGCCGCCAGTCGTGCGGCCCACGCAGCGGGTCTGTCGCCAGCGGTGGTTTATGCGCAAGACGGCCTAACGGTTCTGGACTTTATTGAATGCAAAACGTTTACCTCTGACGACGTTCGCCAGCAACATAACCTCGAAAAAATCGTACCGTTGATCCGGTCATGCCACATGGATATTCCGGCGCACCTGCGCGGCCCTGTTTTGGTATTCTGGGTGTTCCACGTAATCCGCGATTATGCGGCGAGGTTGCTCGAGGTGAACAGCCGGTATGCTTCACGCGCCCCCAATCTATTGGCCATAGCTAACAAGCTGGAAGCCGAGGCAGGGCCGTTCGATATGGTGTTCGGGCACAACGATCTGATTGCCGAAAACATCCTTGATGACGGGGACCGGCTTTGGCTGATTGATTGGGATTTCGCGGGGTATAACTCGCCTCTGTTCGATCTCGGCGGGCTGGCATCAAATAACGGGCTTTCACCGGATCAGGAAATCTGGGTGCTGGAAACCTACTTCGAGGCGCCCATAACGGACGACCTGCTGCATCGCTACCACGCCATGAAATGTGCATCGTTGCTTCGCGAAGCAATGTGGAGCATGGTTTCAGAATCGACCTCCAATATAGATGTCGATTATGCGACCTACACGACGGATTTTTACGAACGCTTCCAGCAGACCTACGAGATTTATTTGAAAATGTAAGGTGAACCCCATGCGCGAACTTCCCGACACTGCAAAAGCTGTGATCATTGGCGGCGGCATCATCGGCTGCTCCACCGCGTATCATCTGGCGCGGCTCGGCTGGACGGATACGGTTTTACTGGAGCGCAAAAAACTGACATCCGGCACGACATTCCATGCAGCGGGCTTGGTCGGGCAGTTACGCGCAAACGCCAATATCACTCAGCTTCTGGGCTATTCGGTGGAGCTATATAAAACGCTCGAGGCAGAAACAGGTCTTGGAACCGGCTGGAAAATGAACGGCGGCCTGCGCCTTGCCTGCAACGAGGAACGCTGGATTGAAGTGAAACGCCAAGCCACAACGGCGCGTTCGTTCGGGCTGGAGATGGAGCTGCTAACCCCGCGCGAGGCGCAAGACCTGTGGCCCCTAATGAACATCGACGATGTGATCGGGGCGGCGTTTATGCCCACGGACGGACAGGCGAACCCCTCGGACATCACGCAGGCATTGGCCAGGGGGGCGCGGATGGCGGGGGCCAGCATTTTCGAGGACACCAAGGTTATCGACCTTGAGATCGACAAGGGAAAAATCAAAGCGGTGATCACCGAACACGGCCGGATTGAATGCGAGGTTGTCGTGGTTTGTGCAGGCCAGTGGACCCGCGACTTTGCCAAACGGTTCGGCGTGAACGTGCCGCTGGTGTCGATGGAGCATCAATACATGGTCACCGATGTGATCGAGGGGATGCCGCCGAACCTGCCAACGCTGCGCGACCCCGACCGGTTAACCTATTATAAAGAAGAGGTCGGCGGTCTGGTCGTGGGCGGCTATGAACCCAACCCGATTCCGTGGGCGGTAAACGGCATTCCCAAGGGGTTTCATTACAGCCTGCTGGAATCGAATTTCGACCACTTTGAGCAGATTATGGAGCTGTCGTTGGGCCGCGTCCCCGCACTGGAAACGGTCGGCATCAAGACCCTGACCAACGGTCCCGAAAGCTTCACGCCCGATGGTAATTTTATTATTGGCGAAGCGCCGGAGCTGAAGAACTTCTTCGTTGGTGCAGGCTTCAATGCCTTCGGGATCGCCGCCGGTGGCGGGGCAGGGATGGCGCTGGCGGAATGGGTTAAAGCCGGCGAGCCACCTTACGATTTGTGGTCCGCAGACATCCGCCGTTTCGGCAGCCCGCATTTCGACACCGACTGGATCCGCACCCGCACAATGGAGGCGTATGGAAAGCACTACACCATGGGCTGGCCGCACGAGGAAAACGAAAGCGGGCGGCCATGCAGGAAGTCTCCGCTTTACGAAATCCTGAAAGCGCAGGGTGCCTGTTTCGGCGAGAAACTGGGGTGGGAACGCCCGAACTGGTTCGCAGACCGCTCCATCGGGGAAACACCGAAGGATGTTTACAGTTTCGGGCGCCAGAACTGGTTCGCAGCGGTCGGGCGGGAACACAAAGCGGTTCGCGAGGCGGCGGTTTTGTTCGACCAATCCTCTTTCGCGAAGTTTGCGCTGAAAGGCCCTGACGCGGCAGCCGCGTTAAGTTGGATCGCGGCGAACGACGTGGACAAGCCCGTCGGC
>CAKZNY010000080.1 GCA_937132145.1 uncultured Paracoccaceae bacterium
CAAAGTATGCCTCGTCCGGCGTTCGTTTATCAAGAGCCGTGTGGGGGCGGTCGGTGTTGTAGAATGTGATCCACTCACGAATGACACGTTCGGCCACAAAACCGTCGGTCAACTCGTGTAAATACACGGCCTCCTGTTTCAATGACCGCCACAGGCGTTCGATGAAGCTGTTGTCTAAATAGCGACCGCGCCCGTCCATTGATATTTTTACACCAGATTCGGTTAGCGTTGTGATCCATGCCGATCCGGTGAATTGGGAACCTTGATCCGTATTCATGATCTCGGGTGGGCCATATTTCGCAATGGCTTCATCCAAAGCTTCCTTGCAGAAACTGGCGTCCATCGTGTTCGATAATCGCCACGATAGAACCTTGCGCGTTGCCCAATCCATAATCGCTACCAGATATAGAAACCCGCGCGGCATCGGAATGTAAGTGATATCAGCGCACCCGCTGCCCGACAGGGGTTTGCTTGCAAACCACGAGAGGAGAACTTGGTTGGCACGGGTGATCTGCATTCCTCGCAGCAGATACGGATAAATCCGGTTCTCGGGGTGCTTTTTGCTGGTGTTGGGACGTTTGTAGATCGCCTCAAGCCCCATCACTTTCATCAATCGGCGCACCCGGTGGCGACCCGCATGATACCCCACCCGCGGCAAATAAGCCGCAATCTGACGACTGCCAAAAAACGGGTGTTTGGTGAACACGCGGTCAATCTGGTGCATCAGCTCCAGTGTTTCGGCACTGAACCCGATGGGCGTATAATATAGTGATGACCGACTGATCCGCAGGATTTTACACTGGCGGGACAGGCTGATATCTACCCGTTTGCTAACCATCTTTTTACGCTCTTTGGGGCTCATCCCCTCTCATGGTTTGCAGGCAAACCACTGTCGGGCAGCGGCATTGAGCCCTTGTGCCAAAAAATCATTCTCCACTGCCAACCTCCCGATTTTGGCATGCAATTCTGTGATCTCAGATTCGCTTGGGCCTTGCGTGCTGGCACCACCAGAGAACACGCCAGACAGACCATCAACGGCCTGCTTCTTCCACGTGCTCACCTGATTGGGGTGCACCCTGTGCTTCGCTGCGATCTCCTGGATCGTCCGGTCGCCGCGCAACGCCTCAAGCGCGACCTTGGCCTTAAACTGATCTGAAAACTTCCGTCGTTTCGTCATTTCTGTATTCCTTTGTCATCTTGGAATACACCTTAACAGACTGTCCGATTTTGCAGGACCACTTCAAATAGCAATCCTGACATAGGAACTATCTCCAACTGCACCGCCTGCCATCGAGGGGCTGAGCGTGGATATTTCGATGACGATTGATATTTAGGGGCGGGTTTTTTCTGCATCGTAAAATATGTAAATATCTACTGGCTTGTGAAAATACTGTTGCAGCCCCCGCTACTTCCCCCTACACAGAAATTCCAGTTAACGGAACACGGTGCAATTCCGTGGCGGTCCCGCCGCTGTAATCGGGGACGGCGTTTGTAAAATGGTCCATTGGGCCGCCACTGATCGAAACTTCGGTCGGGAAGGCTGCAAGCGCTGCTTGATCCGAGAGCCAGAAGACGAACTGGAAAACGACTGTAATTAAGGGTCGGTATCCGATGGAAAAGGGTGTCGGTAGACGTGTTCTTGCGTCTACTGAGGCCTTTTTTGTTTTATCGGAGGCGATTTATGAAATCAAACCAACAAGCCAAAGCCGAAAAC
>CAKZNY010000081.1 GCA_937132145.1 uncultured Paracoccaceae bacterium
CGGGCATCGGTCGCCCCGGTAAATTCTTCGCCACTCTGGAAGCTCTTGGTGCCAACGTCGTTGCCACCCGCGCTTTCCCCGATCACGCGCCATATACCGACGCAATCCTTCAGCGCTTAAAGGCAGAAGCAAAGGCAAAATCGGCGCAACTGGTGACCACTGAAAAGGATATGGCGCGTCTACCGGTGGCGTTCCGTCGCGACGTCCTCGCGCTTCCGGTTCGGCTGGTGTTCGATGATATCGAGGCCGTCAAAACGGCGCTAAAAGACCTAACGTCAGGGCCTGCCAAATAGACGGTTGATCAAATCACCCAGCAACGTGTTGCTGACGTCATTAACCAGATTATTGATCTCGTTTACAATCCGTGGTGGTTCCTCGTTTGGATCAATAAGCGGCAATGGCCGCACGGGCAGGCCTTCATGCACCCGCTGCATCGTTTCGCGCCAAATCTCGGCAGGCAATCCACCACCCGTGACACCTGTCAGTTTAGAGTTGTCATCGTATCCCATCCAAACTCCGGCCACATAATCACCGGTAAACCCGATAAACCACGCATCCCGCGCCCCTTGCGTTGTGCCTGTTTTACCCGCCACGGGTCGATCACCTAGTGCTGCACGTGCCCCGCTGCCTACCTCGACAACCTGTGACATCATATAAACCAGATACCCCGCCGCGCGTTCATTCAGCACGCGGAACCCTTCTGTCCGCTCAAGGCTCATCAACACCTGATCGTCGCCCCGAATTCGTAAATCCAGCCAGCCATACGGCAAAGACTGCCGCCCGCCGTTCAGAATACCCGCAAATGCCCCCGTCATTTCCAGCAACGTCACGTTCGAGGCCCCCAGCGCCAGCGCCGGACCCTCGGCCAAGGGTGACATCACGCCAAAATCGCGCGCAATCGCTCGCACTTTTTCGCGGCCAACTTGTTCGGTAAGTCTAACTGCGACCGTGTTCAAAGAGTTCGCTAGGGCATCAACCATCCGCTGCTCGCCGTAAAACTTGTTGGTGTAATTCCTCGGGCTCCACGGGCCGGAACCCGGAATATCAATCGTCAGCGGCGCGTCTAAAACCATATCAAACGGATGCATACCCGATTCCAGGGCGGCCCCGTAAACGAATGGCTTGAACGACGACCCCGGTTGCCTTGACGCCTGCGTTGCGCGGTTAAACAAACCGGCGCCGTCAATCTTGCGTCCACCAACCATCGCGCGCACCGCGCCGTCGGCAGACATCACCACAATCGCCACCTGTGCCTCTGATCCCTCACGGACCCGATTATCGAACACATACTTCAGCGCCTCTTCTGCCGCCTTCTGGATACCGCGATCAAACGTGGTCAAAATCTCTACGTCTTCGCCGGTATCCCGCGTCAAAAACGCCGGAGCATCCGCCATAACCCAATCCGCAAAATACCCGCCAGCCCGTTCCTGCGCCGCCTGCGAAAGGGTTGCAGGGGATGCCAACGCCAATTCCGCCTCAACCCGCGTCAGATAGCCCTGCGCTTGCATCAACCCGATCACAACGGTTGATCTCGCCTGCGCACGGGATAAATTGTTCGTCGGGGCATAGCGCGATGGCGCGGTCAGCAACCCTGCCAACATCGCAGCTTCGGCCACGTCAACCTCGCGCGCTGACTTCCCGAAATATCGCTGCGCCGCCGCCTCGAACCCTTGCGCGCCCGCGCCCAGATACGCACGGTTCAGATAGATCGACAGAATATCGTCTTTCTTGTATTTCAGCTCCATCGCGAGGGAATACGGAACTTCTTTGATTTTACGCATAATTGTCAGCTTGCGGCACTCCGCCTCGGGCAGGTCCTCGCCCAGACACAACAACTTCGCGACCTGCTGCGTTAAGGTTGACCCCCCATGCCCCGAAAACGGCCCGCGTCCTTCGCTCAGGTTGATCCGTATCGCGCTGGCAATCCCGCGCGGGCTAAGACCGAAGTGCGAGTAGAACCGCTTGTCCTCGGTCGCCACGACAGCGTTCTTCAAATGCGGCGAAACCGTCTCCGCCCTAAGGGATCCGTCAAACTGCTCTCCGCGCCAAGCGAAAATCTCGCGGTCCCGATCCAGCAACACAACCGAGCCACCGACACGCCCGTCCAGTTGGTCCTCCATCGGGGGCAATGTCGTATAAATGTATCCGACCCACCCCGCCAACGACAATGCACCCAGAACGCTGACACGAATGCCGAACCACCAGATCACACGGAAAAACCAGCCGAGGACTCGCATAAAAAGTCCCCTTTTCGGCTTCTTACGCCGAGGGGATTTCGCAGGCGATTTCCCAGATTTTGGTCTGGTCGCCCGAAGGGTGTTCACTGGTTTCTTGGCCATAGTTCAGGGCCGCCTGCTCGAATTTTTTTCGCTACCCTTGATTAGTCGGTTTTCTCTTGGATGTAGAGAGTGATTCTGTGGCGTCGGCAAAACTTTGCCTCTGTTTAGATTTAACTAACGCCTAAAATTTAATCATCGCATATTATTTGTGTATAAATTAGGCACATATGTGCGAACTTTGCAATATATCCACCCCCAAAACCTTCAACTTCTACCCGCATAAACAGATTGTGGCTTCAACATCGATCAACAAAACAAGGAGGCACCATGAAACTCATCATCGCTGTAATCAAACCCTTCAAGCTCGAAGAGGTCCGCGAGGCCCTGACGGCCGTCGGCGTGCAAGGCCTAACGGTATCCGAAGTCAAAGGCTATGGCCGCCAATCCGGCCACACCGAAATTTATCGCGGCGCAGAATATGTCGTGAACTTCGTTCCCAAAGTTAAGCTGGAACTTGCTGTCGCAGACGGTGACGTTGCCAGCGTTATCGAAACTCTCGCGAAAACGGCCAAGACCGGCAAAATTGGCGACGGCAAAATATTTGTCCTCGACATCGAGCAAACCCTGCGCATCCGCACAGGCGAAACCGGCGAAGAAGCCCTTTAATCCCCCACTGGAGAAAAACAATGAAAACCTTACCTAAAATTGCGGGGATTTCGGCGGCAACAGCCCTGATAGCTTCGCCCGCCTTCGCGCAAGCCGGCGTCGAGGCCGCGGATCACACCGCATTTATCCTCAACTCCGTCCTATTCCTTATGGGCGGCTTCCTCGTCTTCTGGATGGCCGCTGGCTTCACCATGCTAGAGGCCGGCCTCGTGCGGTCCAAAAACGTGACAATGCAGCTAACCAAAAACGTCGTTCTATTCGCGCTGGCAGCAATCGCCTACTACCTTATCGGCTACAACCTTATGTACCCACTGGGCAACTGGTCCATCGGGTCGGATGAAACCGGCGGCTATATCGGAGCATTCGGTACTGCGGTTCTAGAAATGGTTGGCGTCTCGGCTGAAAATGCTGATGACCTTGGCTATGCATCTACCGGCTCGGATTTCTTCTTCCAGCTGATGTTCGCTGCTGCAACCGCGTCGATCGTTTCGGGCGCATTGGCTGAACGGATCAAGCTTTGGCCCTTCCTGATCTTTACCATCATCCTGACGAGCCTTATCTACCCAATCCAGGCAAGCTGGAAATGGGGCGGCGGCTTCCTTGACAGCCAGTGGGGTTTCCTTGACTTCGCAGGCTCGACAGTCGTGCACTCGGTCGGTGGCTGGGCAGCTTTGGCAGGCGCGATCATCCTTGGGCCACGCATCGGCAAGTATGCTAAAGACGGCAAAGTTATCCCGATCCTTGGCTCCAACTTGCCGCTGGCAACGCTGGGGATGTTCATCCTGTGGATGGGCTGGTTCGGCTTCAACGGCGGCTCGCAACTTGCAATGGGCACAATCGGCGACGTTGCAGACGTGTCCCGCATCTTCGCCAACACCAACGCAGCAGCAGCTGGTGGCGTGATCGCAGCCCTCGTCCTGACCCAACTGCTCTACAAGAAACCTGACCTTACAATGATCCTGAACGGCGCGCTCGCCGGTCTGGTTGCAATCACCGCGGAACCGCTAACCCCGTCATTGGGCCAAGCGACCCTGATCGGTGCCGTTGGTGGCATGATCGTAGTCTTCGCGGTTCCATTCCTGGACAAACTGAAGATCGACGACACAGTCGGCGCCATTCCGGTACACCTGTTCGCAGGTATCTGGGGAACGCTGGCCGTTCTGTTCACCAACCCTGACGCGACGTTTATCGGCCAGATCGTTCCGATCGCTATCATCGGTGTGTTCGTCTTCGGAGTATCTTACGCCGTGTGGATGATTTTGAAAGTGACCGTCGGCATTCGGGTTTCCGAAGAGAACGAGATCATGGGTCTGGATATGTCCGAACTGGGCATGGAAGCCTACCCCGAGTTCACAAACCGCTAGGCACATAAATTCCCCCCAAGGCGTTCGCGCCTTGGACACTTCACCCGGGCGGCAACGTCCGGGTTTTTTTATGCATTACAGGGGCAACTTCGTCGTCGATTTGATTTCCTCCATCGACAAAAGCGCCGTGACGTTGAAAATCTTCACGTTTGAAATAAGCGCCTGATAAAACACATCGTAAGCCTTGGCGTTCTTCACCCGCACCTTCAAAATATAGTCGATGTCTCCGGCCAGACGGTGCGCCTCCATCACTTCGGGGCGCTCCCGCAAAGTCGCCAGAAACGCCTTTTGCCACCCCGCTTCATGCTCGGACGTTCGCACCAACACAAAAAAGCAAGCCTCCAGCCCCAGTTTTTCAGGCGACAGCAAGGCCGTCTCGCGCAAAATCACGCCCGCGGCCTTCATTTTGCGAATCCTGTTCCACACCGGAGTCTTTGACGAATCAACTTTTCGGGCAATTTCGTCCAAAGATTGCGATGCATCGTCTTGCAGCTCGGAAAGGATTTTTCGATCCAGATCATCTATCGAGTATGCCATTTCGCCTCCATACCGGAAATATGTATTATTTCCTAAACTACGCCGTTTTTTGGCATTTAATCCTTATTGATACACATGTCTATCAATTATTTGGAATAATGTTTTATTATCATGAAGAAAGCAAATCATTCCAGAGGCCGAAAATGACAAATATCAACGCACCCAAAGTTATAGTAGCCCGCAAAGTCAAAGACGGAAAAACCGTATACTTAACCGATTGCGATGCGTGGACACCCGATATTGAAATCGCGGAAAACCTATCCCAAGACGATCAAGAGTGGCGCTTGGCTTTTGCACGCCGTCTGAGCGAAGTTGAAAATGCGGTACTTGCCAACCTCCCGGCACCAAGCATTCAGCAAACGGCAGCGGCGTAAGCCCCGCCTACTCCTGACAGATTTCGAGGAACGCATCGCCAAACCTTTCGGCTTTGTTTTCCCCGATTATCCGTTCCAGCGCCTCGATGGTGGTGGGTTTTTGCCCTGCCACCTTCGCCAAAACGGACATGCTGCACGACATCGGTTTCTCTGTTCCATGCGGCCCGTTCGCCAATTCCAGTTGCACCGCTTTTAGCTGGTCAAATATATCACCAGCCGGTTTGCCGGCAAGTTTACGGCGCGATGGGTGCATATCCTCGGCCTCGCCGTTCAGAACCGCCAGAAACACCTTCCCGTATTTCTCAAGTTTTTTCGCGCCCACCCCGTTCAGACGGCTGAAATCATCGAGCGTCACCGGCTTATGCGTTGCCATTTCGATCAGTGTTTTATCGGGGAAAACCACGTAGGCTGGCGCACGTATCGCTTCCGCCAGCTCCCGCCGTTTCATCTTCAGGGCGGACAGGATCGGTTCGTCCTCTTCTGCCACCAATGCCACAGGCGCGCGGCGCGATGGTTCCGCCCCTGCCTTGCGAATTGTGTCCATCCGCAGATCAATGCGCGCCTCGCCGCGCAGAATTGGCCGCGCGGACTCGGTCATCATCAGACCGCCCATACGCTCCACATCAGGGCGGATCAGATCATGCCCCATCATTTGGCGGAAAATCGTCTGCCACTGTTTGCGGTTATATTCTTTACCCACACCAAACGTCGGCAAAGCATCATGGTTCCGCGCCCGTACCTTATCCGTCATGTTCCCCAGCAAAACATCCGTCAGATGCCCAACGCCGAAATACTCGCCCGTCCGCAATATCGCCGACAATGCCTTGCGGACCGCATCCGTTCCGTCAAAAACATCCGGCGCGGTGGTGCATAAATCGCAATTCCCGCAAGCCTCGGTATCCTCGCCGAAATATCCTAACAAAGTCTTACGGCGGCACTCCAACGCTTCTGCCAAGCCCAACAAAGCATTCAGTCGCGCATGATCCGCACCCTTGCGGTCCGCCGGGGCCAGCCCCTCGTCAATCTGCGAGCGCCTAAGGCGAATATCATCCGCCCCGTAAAGGGTCAGCGTATCCGCAGGCGCACCATCACGACCCGCGCGACCGATTTCCTGATAGTAGGACTCGATGGATTTAGGCAAATCCGCATGCACCACAAACCGGATGTCCGGCTTGTCGATCCCCATGCCGAAGGCCACGGTCGCACAAACAATCAGCCCATCCTCGCGTTGAAACCGATTCTCGGCAATCACCCGATCATCGCGGTTCATCCCGGCATGGTAATGCAGGGCCGAGTGCCCCTCGGAGCGCAACGCTTGTGCCAGAACCTCCGTCTTTTTGCGGCTGGAACAATATACGATCCCGGATTGCCCTTTGCGCGCGGCCACGAACTCCGTCAACTGGCGGCGAGGCTCGTCCTTGGGCTGGAACGCGAGGCGAATGTTGGGCCGATCAAACCCCTCAAGGAACGTTGTCGGGCTTTCGCCATCAAACAGCCGCTTGCCAATTTCAAACCGCGTTTCCGCATCCGCCGTCGCCGTAAACGCCGCAATTTGCACATTCCCGAGCTGTTTACGCAACGCCCCGATCTTCAGGTAGTCCGGCCTGAAATCATGCCCCCATTGGGAAACACAATGCGCCTCGTCCACCGCCAAAAGCGTCACGTTAATCCGCCGTAACAACTGCACCGCACCACTATTCGCCAAGCGCTCGGGTGCCATGTAAAGCAATTTCAAGCGTCCTTCATCAAGCGCCCGAAATACCTCCTCCGTCTCTTCTTCCGTGTTGCCCGAGGTTAATGAGCCCGCCTCGACACCCGCCTCGCGCAGCGCGCGCACCTGGTCCCGCATCAGCGCGATCAGCGGCGAGATCACCACCGTCACGCCTTCGCGACACAGTGCGGGCAACTGGAAACACAGCGACTTGCCGCCACCCGTCGGCATAATCGCCAGAACATCTTCACCCGCGTTCACAGCATCAACAATCGCCTCCTGCCCGGGGCGGAAACTATCAAAGCCAAAAACGGTTCGGAGGAGTTCAGAAGTTTGGTTCATCTCCTATATCTACCGCCCCCGATTCTCCGAGGCCAGTGGAATATCGCCGCAAATGATTAACAATATATTATTTCGGTTGGTTACGACTTGGTAACACATCGCCGTTATTCCTAAGTCGAATCGATTTAGGAGAATTCCGAATGATCCCTGCAAGAATTGTGGGCGTTCTATTATTGCTGCTCCCGAGCTTTGTATTTGCAAAGAGCGAGGCTGAACTGTGCAATGCGGCAGCGATAACCGCAGCGACTAATGGTGCAGTGCCAGCCGACGTGTTGCTGGCTTTAACCTTGGTTGAAACCGGCCGAAACGAGGGCGGCGCGTTCCAGCCATGGCCGTGGACCGTCAACATGGAAGGCAAAGGCTATTGGTTCGACACCCGCGCCGAGGCTGTTGCCTTCGTCACGCAAAGCTACGCCGCAGGGGCGCGTAGCTTCGACATCGGGTGCTTCCAGATCAACCACCGCTGGCACGGGCAGGCCTTCACCTCGTTCGATCAGATGTTCGACCCGTTGGACAACGCCACCTACGCCGCCAAATTCATGACATCATTGTTTCAAGAGGGTGGTTCATGGTCATGGGCCGCAGGTGCCTACCACTCGCGGACCGACTCGCTGGCCGCAAAATATCGCGCCCGTTTTGACCGGATTATCGCCACCATAACCGACCCCGTGGCAGAGGTTGATTTACCCATCATTATTGCCGCGAACGAAA
>CAKZNY010000082.1 GCA_937132145.1 uncultured Paracoccaceae bacterium
ATTTGCTTTATCCATAAATTTTGGAACTGGTAAATCGTTCATTAGTTACACTGCCGACGTCGAAGAAGATGTAAGAAGAGATTTTGAGGCTTTAGCCATTAAGCTACAAAGTAACTTGAAAGCCTTCCGAAGTCACCTCAGAGATGAAAATATAACTTTTTCTATAATTGGCATAGTGGCTTTGATCGCGTTTGTTATTGTAGATTCTATCTTACCGAATATTGGAAAATGGTCAATTTTGATTGGAATAACCATCTCGATATTGGTGGTGATTATTGGTTTCAAACTAACAGCAACATTCCTTCCACCAACTGCAGTTCGATTCAATCCAAGAAAAACGTGGTTGCAACGTCACAAAGGTGAGATTGTAAAAGATGTTGTTATTTTGATAATTGGAGCTCTCATAATGTGGGTGTATACCAAGATAATAGGTTCCCCACCATCCTAGTCTGATCTCTTGCGCACCCCTCCACATTTGATGCTTTAATTATTTGCATCCAAGGCGAGCGTAACTCAGTGGTAGAGCAAAAGCCAAAGCGAAGCTTTGAGCACTACGTTGCCGAGTGTTCACATATTTAGGTGTGAACGAATGTGAATATTCTTGCCTTTTAGGACAGTAAAATATTAGAATCGCAGTGTAATTGATTGATAATTTGTAGCGGGCGAAGAGATTCGAACTCTCGACATCTTCGTTGGCAACGAAGTGCTCTACCACTGAGCTACGCCCGCAACCGATGGTGTGGCCGATATATACGAAATCAAAAGGGGTGCACAAGGGGTAAATAGCGGGGTTGCTAAGTTTTTTCGCGCGGTAGATTTCACGGAAATATGATCCCGTCCGGCTTGCCTACCCACCGCGCTTGCGCCACTGTTATTCGCAACCCTAAAACCGAAGGTGCGGCCGTGAAAACACAGCATACCCAGTTCGCAATATCCCTACTCGCGATTGGTCTAGTGTTGCTGGCAGCGCATTGGTTTAAGGTCTGGCCGATGCTTGGCGGGCATCCGTTCTGGTCTGCCAGCGTCACCTATCTGGGTATCGGGATTGGTACAGTGGTCGCAATTTTTGCGCACCTTATCCTGACCAAACACCCCCGCTGGACCAAGCTGCTCCTTGGGGGTTTCGTCAGCATTGCGATCATCGGCATCACCGCCTCCACCTACGGAAAAATCGACTTTGTTGCGTCCTACGGCGAGGATCGTCTCGCAGGCCGCATCTGGTATTACGGCTTTATCGTGTTCATCGCCGGCATTCCGGGCAGCATTACAACGACGATCCGGCTGGTGCGCGGGCCACACGGATAGCGCCTCGTTATTGGGCGGCACGTTCGACGTTGTTATCAGACAGCAAGCACATGCAAGCCCGTAAAAATCAGCGAGGTCTCCGTGGATTACTCCCCGAGTTCGACCAACAAATCCTTTGCATCGACTTGCGAGCCTGCGGAAACATGCACCGTTTTCACCACCCCGTCCCTATCCGCATGAATGCCGGTTTCCATCTTCATCGCCTCGATGGTTAGCAGCAGATCGCCCGCCTTTACCTCCTGCCCTTGGACCACACAAACGGTGGCGATCATACCCGGCATCGGGGCGCCGATATGGTTGGCGTTTCCGGCTTCGGCTTTGGGGCGTTTGGCGGTGCTGGCGGCGACTTTGCGGTTGGGCACGCGGATCACGCGGGGCTGGCCGTTTAGCTCGAAGAACACCTTCACATCGCCGTCCTCGTTGGTTTCGCCCACGGCTTGCAGACGGATTTCCAGCGTTTTGCCGGGGTCAATCTCGGCGCTGATCTCCTCGCCCGACTGCATCCCGTAAAAAAACGTGTGCGTCGGCAAGGTGCGCACCGGCCCGTATTCGCGGTGGCGATCCATATAATCAAGGAAAACCTTGGGGTACATCAGATAGCCGCACAGGTCCTCGTCATCCACCGCCACCCCGTCGAGCTGCGCCGAAACTTCCGCCCGCGTCGCCTCAAGGTCGACGGGTTCCATCGATAATCCGGGCCGCGTGGTGACAGGTTTCTCGCCTTTCAACACTTTGTTAACGATCCCGTCGGGAAAGCCGTTTGGGGGCTGGCCCAGATTGCCGCGCATCATGTCCACAACGCTGTCAGGGAAGGCCACATCCACGGCAGGGTCTTCGACTTGCGCACGTGTTAACCCTTGGCTAACCATCATTAACGCCATGTCCCCAACGACCTTCGAGGACGGTGTAACCTTCACAATATCCCCGAACATCAGGTTAACGTCGGCGTAGGCATGCGCCACTTCGTGCCAGCGCTCCTCCAGCCCCATGCTGCGCGCTTGCGCCTTGAGGTTGGTGAACTGGCCACCGGGCATTTCGTGCAAATAGACTTCGGAGGCCGGGGCCGAGAGGCCGCTCTCGAACGCCGCATATTGACACCGGACCGCCTCCCAGTAATCGGAAATCTCGCGGATGGCGTTTATGTCCAGACCTGTGTCACGGTCGGTATGGCGCAGGGCCTCGACCACAGAACCGAGGCAGGGTTGCGAGGTGGAACCCGAGAACGCATCCATCGCCACATCCACCGCATCAACCCCCGCATCAGCGGCGGCGAGGATGGTTCCCGCAGCAATGCCCGATGTGTCATGTGTATGAAAATGGATCGGCAGGCCGACTTCTTCTTTCAACGCTTTGATAAGCACGCGGGCGGCAGCCGGTTTTAGCAGGCCGGCCATGTCTTTTAGGCCAAGGATGTGCGCGCCAGCGCTCCTTAGGTCTTGCCCCATTGCAACGTAATACTTCAGGTCGTACTTGGCACGGTCAGGGTTAAGGATATCCCCCGTGTAACAAATCGCCCCCTCGCAAACCTTGCCGG
Source organism: uncultured Paracoccaceae bacterium (assembly GCA_937132145.1). Lineage (GTDB taxonomy): Bacteria > Pseudomonadota > Alphaproteobacteria > Rhodobacterales > Rhodobacteraceae > NORP23. The sequence continues at coordinate 2,840 of CAKZNY010000082.1, forward strand.
ACTCGTTCACGGCATCCATCGCCACGCGCATGTTTTCCACCCAGTTGAGGCTGTCAAACACGCGGAAAACATCCACACCGGATTGGGCGGCTTGTGCCACGAATTTCTGCACCACGTTGTCGGGGTAATTGGTATAACCCACCCCGTTGCTGGCCCGCAGCAACATCTGGATCATCAGGTTCGGCATCCGCACCCGCAGGTCGCGCAGGCGTTGCCACGGACATTCCTGCAAGAACCGATACGCCACATCAAATGTCGCCCCACCCCAGGCTTCCATCGAAAACAGTTGCGGCAAGTTGTGTGCATAAGTCTCGGCGATATTCAACATATCGATCGAGCGCATCCGCGTGGCCAGCAACGATTGGTGCCCATCGCGCATGGTTGTGTCTGTGATCAACAGTTGCTTTTGCGCCAACATCCAGTCGGCCACGCCTTGTGCCCCTTTTTCGTCGAGCAAATTACGGGTCCCGTAGGCGATAACGTCCCCACGCATCGCGGGCACAACAGGTGTGCGAGCCTGCGCCGAGGGCTTCGCCCGCCCCTCGGTTTCCGGATGGCCGTTGACAGTTATATCGGCGATATAGGTCAGGATTTTGGTGGCGCGGTCGCGGCGTTTGGGGAAGTTGAACAGCTCCGGCGTGTTGTCGATGAAAGTCGTGGTATAAGTGTTGTCAAGGAAAGTCGGGTGCTTCAGCAGGTTTTCCACGAACGCGATATTGGTCGAGACCCCGCGAATACGGAACTCCCGCAGGGCCCGATCCATACGGGCGATTGCGGCCTCGGGGGTTGGGGCCCAAGCGGTCACCTTTTCCAGCAGGCTGTCGTAATACCGCGTAATCACCGCGCCGGAATATGCCGTGCCGCCGTCAAGCCGGATACCCATGCCCGTGGCGGCGCGGTACGCTGTGATGCGGCCATAATCGGGGATAAAATTGTTCTGCGGGTCTTCGGTGGTGACGCGACATTGCAAGGCGTGACCGTTCAGCGTGATCTCGGCTTGCGAGGCCTTACCCGTGGCCTCCGCCAACGTCGCCCCTTCAGCCAGCATAATCTGGGCGCGCACGATGTCTATGCCGGTGACTTCTTCGGTAACCGTGTGTTCGACCTGCACGCGGGGATTTACTTCGATGAAGAAGAATTCCTCGGTGTCCATGTCCATCAAAAACTCGACCGTTCCGGCGCATTCATAGCCCACATGGGCGCAAATTTTAAGACCCAATGCGCAAAGCGTCTCGCGTTGTTCCTGACTTAGATAGGGGGCAGGCGCACGTTCCACGACCTTCTGGTTGCGGCGCTGAACCGAACAATCGCGCTCCCAAAGATGGTAAATATCGCCGTGGGAATCCCCCAGAATTTGCACCTCGACGTGGCGGGCACGCTCTACAAGGCGTTCAAGGAAACCCTCGCCATTACCAAACGCGGCCTCGGCTTCGCGACGACCCTCGAGGACCATATCCTCAAGCTGGTCCTCGGACATAATCCGGCGCATACCCCGACCGCCGCCACCCCAGCTTGCCTTGAGCATAAACGGGTAACCAACTTCGTCTGCCATGCGGCGGACCTCGGCCATGTCGTTGGGCAGAACGTCGGTGGCTGGCACAACGGGCACGCCTGCCTCGATGGCAACCCGCCGCGCGCTCGCTTTGTCGCCAAGCTGCCGCATTGTCTCGGCTTTGGGTCCGATGAAGGTGATACCGTTGGCCACACAGGCATCGACGAAATCGGGGTTTTCCGACAGCAGGCCATAGCCCGGATGGATCGCATCCGCCCCGCATTCCAGCGCCACACGGATGATTTCCTCGATGCTTAGATAGGCCGCCACCGGCCCAAGCCCCTCGCCAATACGGTAGGCTTCGTCCGATTTGAAACGGTGCAGGCCCAGCTTGTCCTCCTCCGCGTAAACGGCGACCGTGCGTTTGCCCATCTCGTTGGCCGCACGCATAATACGAATGGCAATCTCGCCACGGTTGGCAATCAGGATTTTGCGGAAGTTTTTCATGGCGGGAACTTTCGAAGTCAGTGTGAATTTCGGATGGCCGTCTGTGCTGGCGTTTTACCCAAACGGGCGCGATTCTTCAATGGACAACGCAGGTTGGAACATTTTGTGAACATTCCGCTTTATTTCCGCGCTGTTGCACGTTAGTTTCGCGCGTATGAATGATTGGGATTTCAATGAATCAGACGCCTTCGAGGCGGCAAGCAGCACAAGCTTGTCCGCGCAGGCCATGGCTGTACGCGGGCAAGCGGATACCTCTTATCTGGACGGTCTGAACCCTCCACAACTTGAAGCGGTTATGACATTGGACGGCCCCGTTTTGATGCTGGCTGGTGCCGGCACGGGCAAAACCAAGGCGCTGATTACGCGGATCACGCATTTGTTGAACACCGGTCGTGCGCAACCAAACGAAATTCTGGCGGTGACGTTTACCAACAAAGCCGCCAAGGAAATGAAGATACGGGTCGGCCAGAACATCGGCGGCGTGATCGAAGGGATGCCGTGGCTGGGCACCTTCCACTCGATTTGCGTGAAACTGCTGCGCCGCCATGCAGAACTGGCGGGGTTGAAATCCAACTTCACCATTCTGGATACGGACGACCAGATCCGCCTGCTGAAACAACTTATCCGCGCCGAGAATATCGACGAAAAGCGCTGGCCTGCGCGGATGCTGGCCAGCCATATCGACAGTTGGAAGAATCGCGCCCTGACCCCCGATATGGTTCCATCATCCGAGGCCAGTCATTACGACCGTCGCGGGGTCGAGTTTTACACCCTCTATCAAGCGCGGCTGTTGACCCTGAACGCGGTCGATTTCGGCGATTTGCTGCTGCACGTGGTGCGGATATTCCAGACCCACAAAAGCGTGCTGGAGAAGTATCAGACATGGTTCAAATACATTCTGGTGGACGAGTACCAAGACACCAACGTCGCCCAATACCTGTGGCTGCGCCTACTGGCCAGCGGCCATAAAAACATCTGTTGCGTGGGTGATGACGACCAGTCGATCTACGGCTGGCGCGGGGCAGAAGTCGGCAACATTCTGCGCTTCGAGAAGGATTTTCCCGGTGCGAAGGTTGTCCGGCTGGAACAAAACTACCGCTCCACTCCGCATATTTTAGCGGCCGCCAGCAGCGTGATTGCGGGCAACGAGGACCGCCTTGGCAAGACCCTGTGGACCGCCGAAACCGAGGGCGAGAAACTCCGCCTGATCGGCCATTGGGACGGCGACGAGGAAGCCCGCTGGATCGGTGAAGAAATCGAGGCCTATCAACGCGGCACCCGCAATCTGGACCCGATACCGCTGGATGGCATGGCGATTCTGGTGCGCGCCTCGTACCTGATGCGCGCCTTCGAGGACCGGTTTTTAAGCATCGGAATCCCTTATCGCGTGATCGGTGGGCCGCGCTTTTATGAACGGCTCGAAATCCGCGATGCGATGGCGTATTTCCGCGTGGTTGTGTCCCCCGACGACGGGCTGGCGTTTGAACGCATTGTGAACACGCCCAAACGCGGGTTGGGCGATAAAGCGCAGCAGATGATTAACAATGTGGCGAGGCAAAACGGGGTTTCGCTGATCGAGGCATCGCGGATTGTGGTGGATGAAAAGCTGCTGCCAGCGCGGGCGTGTAATTCACTTGGTAAGTTGGTGGACAGCTTTGACCGTTGGGGTATGCAGCTAAAAAGTGGCATCGGGCATGTCGATCTGGCCGAGATTATTCTGGACGAATCCGGCTACACCGCACACTGGAAAAACGACACATCCCCCGATGCGGCGGGGCGTTTGGAGAACCTGAAAGAGCTGGTCAAAGCCCTTGAGGAATTCGAGAATTTTCAAGGTTTTCTTGAGCATATCTCGCTGGTTATGGACAATGCGGCGGATGACGCAGGCGAGAAAGTCAGCATCATGACCCTGCACGCCGCCAAAGGGCTGGAATTCCCCTGCGTGTTCCTGCCCGGCTGGGAAGAAGGGCTATTTCCGAGCCAGCGCACAATGGATGAAAGCGGACTTAAGGGCGTCGAGGAAGAACGCCGCCTCGCCTATGTCGGCATCACCCGTGCCGAGAAAATTTGCACCATCAGTTTCGTCGCCAACCGGCGGATATATAACAAGTGGCAAAACGCCCTGCCCTCGCGGTTCATCGACGAATTGCCGGCGGATCACGTGGATGTCCTGACCCCTCCGGGGCTTTATGGCGGCAATTTCGGGTCGGCGGCACCCAAGAAATTCGAAGGCATGATGCGCGGTAGCGATCTGGAGGGGCGGGCGGCGAAGGCCGATGTTTACAACTCTCCGGGCTGGAAACGCATGCAATCCCGCACAAAACGCCCCCACGCAATCCCATCCGTTGCACGGGACGTCGTGGACGCGGAGGTGGTCTCGTGGGGCCTCGGCGACCGCGTATTTCACCAGAAATTCGGCTACGGCGCAGTGGTCGAGGTGGACGGAGACAAGCTGTCAATCGCGTTCGAGAAGGCTGGCGAAAAGAAGGTGATTGCCAGTTACGTGACGGGTGCTGGGGAGGTGCCGTTTTAAGGGGGGCGGTGGGTGAATCACCCACCCTACGGAGGGAAATGCATATGAGCACGATCATTGGACCAGACGGACAGCCTCGATGTAGTTGGTGTCAGGCCGCGCCGGAATTCTTCCATTATCACGACACCGAATGGGGTTTTCCCGTTAGCGATGACCGTCGACTGTTCGAAAAACTGTGTCTGGAGAGTTTTCAGTCCGGCCTAAGCTGGCGCACCATCCTTGCCAAACGCGAGAATTTCCGCGCGGCGTTTGCGAATTTCGATTTCAACAAGATGGCGGATTTCACGCCGGATGACGTGGAGCGTCTGCTGCAAGACAAAGGTATCGTGCGCCATCGCGGCAAGATCGAGGCGGTGATTAACAACGCAGCGCGGGCGCAGGAAATTGTTGCGCAGGAAGGCTCGCTGGCGGCGTTCATTTGGGGGTTTGAGCCGGATGCCAGCACGCTGGGGCAACCACAAACGGCCTCGACCTCGGCCGAATCGATTGCTTTGTCGAAGGCGTTGAAAAAGCGCGGCTGGAAGTTTGTCGGGCCGACCACGGTTTATGCGTTCATGCAGGCAATGGGGCTGATCAACGATCACGTGGAGGGCTGCGTGATGCGGGACAAGGCGGAAAGCATTCGCAAGGATTTTATACGACCGTAAATCCGTAGGGTGTGTGGTTTCCACGCACCAATGGCTTGATTGATGTGTGACGGTGCGTGGGGACCACACACCCTACGCACGAATAAACGCGGCGTTCGGGTGAAC
>CAKZNY010000083.1 GCA_937132145.1 uncultured Paracoccaceae bacterium
GATGCCTATAGCTGCTGAACCTATCTTGCGGTGTTCAATCCCTGCCTCGTGCAGCGCGCGGATATTATCGAGGTAACGGTCAAATGATGTGCGCCGGGACGCGCCCAGAATGCCCATTGCCAAATGTGGGTCAGTTGTCGTGGAAACGTGGATCGGCTGACCATCGCGCGTTGCTCCACCACCTAAGGCTGCGGCGTAAATCCGGTCTGTCGGGCTGTCGTGAATAACGCCGACAAGTGTTTTGCCACCCTCAACGTAGGCGATTGAAACGCCCCAGTGTCGCAAGCCTCGCAAATAATTGGAGGTGCCGTCAATCGGGTCCACGACCCAATAGCCGGCGTCACCAGTTTTACCGCCGCTTTCTTCGCCGATAAATCCGTCATCCGGAAAAGCTTCTGATAGCGCACGCCGGATCGTGTCCTCGGCGATTTTATCGGCGACGGTTACAAAATCTTGCAAACTCTTGCTGGTAGTCCCAAGGTTTTCGGGGCCATGTTGTTCGCGGTATCGCAGGGCTTCTTGCCCGACATTACGGGCCAAAGCACAGGCGAAATCCAGTCTTTTGGCGTTTTCGTAGCGTGTCACACCGTTCCCCTTTGAATCAGCGTTACATCAATTATCTGATTTTTCGGAGCCGCATCCGGCGTATCGATCCGCGCCTTCAGCATTTCGACCGTGACTTTTGCAAACTCGTTGACGGATTGTTTGATGGTGGTCAGATCGGCAAAGACCCACGCGGCCTGTGGAATGTCGTCGTATCCAATCAGGCTCAACTCCTCGGGGACGCGCACGCCGTGTCGGTTTCGAAGCGCGTCCAGTAGCCCGAGAGCCACGGTGTCTGACGCGCAAAACACGCCGAGGTTTCTGTTTCGCCTTAACGCTATATCGCCCGAAGCCTCAAGGCCGCCTTCGTATTCACTGGCCGCAACTTCAAGGATACTTGTGGAAATCCCGTCTTCCGCAGCGCGTTCAATAAAAGCGTCAATGCGCGCGCGCCCCGAATAACCGGTTTTTTCGGGGCGCACGGCCAGAAGTTCACGCCGACCCGCCGCGATAAGCGCCTCGGCTGCCAAGCGACCGCCTTTGCGGTCATCGCCGTTGATGTAATCGACAAACGGTAGATCGTCGATCCGGTCAACTAGTGCGAGGGGGACATGCATGCGGGCGCACTCCTCGCAAATTTCGACAGGGGGGGCGTCGGACGTGATAACAACGCCAGACACTTGATAATTCAACAAAATTGACAAAAGTTGCTCTTCGTTCATTCCGTCGTCGATGCAAAACAGCATTGGCCGGAAGCCCTCGCTGACCAGACGTTTTGCCAATGCCGAAATTTGTTCGGAGCGGTAGGGGTTACTCATATCCGAGGCAATCATGCCGACCAGATCGGTGCGTTTCTTGTTCAATCCCCGCGCAACCAGATTAACACGGTAACCAAGTTCGGACGCGGCCTTTTCAACCTTTTCCCGTGTTTTTTTCGATACACTAGCACCGGGCGTAAAGGTTCGGGAAACCGCCGAACGGGAAACTCCGGCCAGATTCGCAACATCCAGCGAAGTTATAATCATCGGCGTGGGGCGGGACGTATTCATAAAATGTCGGCTTTCAACATGGCCTTGAAATGCTCGCGCACCAGCGGGTAGGAAACAAGAATTTTCATTCGATCCGGAAAATCCAGATTAATCAGATCCGGTTTGTATTTCAAATACCCCTCAAGAACTTCCCAGTCCGAGTGACGGGAATAGATCATCGAACGAACGCCCAGCGCCGCACATTGCGAAATTTCCGTTAAATCGTCCTGCTCCACATCAAACTCGATAATCTGCGCGCCGTAATCGGCAACCGCTTCAGCGACGGAAGAATACATCCAGCGTGGAGCCATCAGCATAATATCAGCCGATTTTTTGCGCAGCTCCCGCAGAACCGAAGTATCGGCTCCCCAGAAAAAACAGTTTTTCAACATGTCCGCAGACGTCACAATGCGCAGCAAATCTTCGGTGTTTGCGTGCTTTATTTCGACATAAATACCGGATTTATTACGCGCAAGGGTAAGGAATTCGGCCAGCGTCGGTATTTTATATCCCGCCGTACCTTCGCGAAACCACCCACCGGCGTCCAGCGAACGAAGAGTGGCCAAGGTCTGGTCTATTACCAATCCATTGCCGTCAGTTGTGCGATCCAAATCCGCGTCGTGGATCACAACCAAGGCCCCGTCCGATGTCGTGCGAACGTCCAGCTCGATGTACTGGAAATACTGGTCCATACAAATTCGGGCCGCTTCAAGCGTGTTTTCTGGCGCAAGGATATTTGCCCCCCGATGACAAACAATGTCGATCGGACTTTCAGCATCCGGCTTGTAAGGCTTCAAAAGCTCCGGTCGGTTCGAGCAGATACCCATAACCGGTTTATCCAGAATATCTGCAACAATGGAAACACGGTCCTCGTCCCACAGCACAATTTGGTAGTCTTTCAGGCGGTGCATAAGTTCGTCGCTCAGCAACGCGGCGGGGTTCGCAGAAGCATCGCGCCAACATATGTGCAGGATGTCGACAGACACGCCGTTCAGGTGATCGAGCGGGTCGACATTGACCGGAACAAGTACAGAAAGCGGATATTCACAGGGTAGCGCGCGCAACTCGGCGATCCACTCCACAACAAAAGAGCCAAGACATGCGAACCGGAATCCGGCGTCTCGCAACACCTTCAACGCGGCAAGGCCAGCCCCTTGCCCCTTGATCTCGATATACAGGCCACATCCGGTTTCTTGCGCCAAGGCGATGATTTCTTCGAGGCGCGGGACGTGTTGGCCCTCGGGAAGTTGCACCGCAGAAATCTGCGACCATGATGATTCAGAAATAGATATTTTCTGACCCGATACACGAAACAGGTCGTCGTCATGGGAAACAACGCAGACTCCGTCGGCGGTCAGGTGCAGATCCAGCTCCCACATTTCGGCACATAGGTCGGCGGCAATTTGAAAAGATTTCAGGGTGTTTTCCGGCGCATAGGCGGATGCCCCGCGATGCGCAATCGAAAGTGGGTGGCCGGTCAGCAATGTGACCGGCCACCCGAAGCGTTCCAACCAATTTTTAGTCAGAGTCAAATTCGCCGCCCATCTTGATCGAACACAAGCATATGTTCAGTGTTTACACCCCACTCCACCTCGTCACCGATGTTCACAGGCGAGTGCGCGCCTTGGATCGAGCGCAGGATATTTCCATCCGGCAGGGTCACATCGTAAAGCGTCTCGCGGCCCTGCGCCTCGATAAAAGAAACCACGCCCTTGATCTTTGTTGCCCCGTCCGGCTGGAAGTATTCAGGCCGGATACCAACGCGCACTTCACGCCCCGCGTGGGAAGTGGCTATCGCCGCGGTTACCGGCATTTTAGTGCCCGTGCTGGGTTCAACGAAATTACCATCCTGAATTTGCCCGCTCAAAAAAGCGATTGGCGGGCTGCCCAGAAAACCGGCGACATAATCCGACACCGGATTGGTATACATTTCCCGAGGGGGGCAAATCTGCACGATTTTACCGGCGTCCATGATGGCAATGCGGTCACACATGCTCATCGCTTCGACCTGATCGTGGGTTACAAGAATGGCCGTAATTCCGGTTTCCTGCTGGATACGCCGAATTTCGGACCGCATTTCGAGGCGCAATGTTGCATCGAGGTTGGCCAGTGGTTCGTCGAGCAGCAGCACGTCGGGCCGACGGATCAAGGCTCTTGCCAGTGCCACACGCTGTTGCTGACCGCCTGACAGCTCGCCGGGGCGACGTTTGAGAAACGGCTCGATATGCATCATCTCGGCGATTTCATCAACTTTACGGCGGATCTCGGCCTTGCTTTCTTTACGGATTTTCAGCGGAAAACCAATGTTGTCTTCCACCGTCATATGCGGATACAGCGCGAAAGACTGGAAGACCACGCCGACATTGCGTTCTTGCGAAGTGATGTTGGTCACATCGCGATCACCAAACATTATGCGCCCGCTGTTAACCTTGTGGATGCCGCAAATGGCAAACAGAGTGGTGGACTTACCGCAACCCGAACCGCCAAGCAGCGCAAGCATTTCACCGTCGCGAACTTCGAGATCCATCTCGTCGATGACCGTTAAATTTCCGAACTTTTTTGTAAACTTTTCCAGCAGTATACGCATCAGCCCTTATTACCTCCGCTGTAGATATTCATAAGTTTATTTTGAAAAAAGACGAACAGGATTATCACCGGAACCACGTAAAATACGCCGACCGATTTAAATAGAGCCATGTCGAAGTTGTTGTCGTCGGCAATCAGCGCCGCCAGATACACAGACAACACCTGCACCTTGTTGTCGGGTGCCAGCACCAGTGGCAAAATGAATTCCGACCAGCCTGCGAGGAACGAGAAGATGCCAAGCGCCATGATCGCCGGCTTCACATTCGGCAATACCAGCTGAATCCAGACCTGAAAGCGCGATGCCCCGTCTTGAATTCCGGCCATCTCTATTTCCCATGGAACCGTGTCGTAGAAACCCTTCATGATCCAGATACCAAAGGGCAGCTCCAGCGAAATTTTCACCAGAATAACACCGACAGCGTGTTATACAGCCCCAGCATTTGCAGGATCAGAAAGATTGCGATCAGCAGGGTAACGGTCGGAAACGCGTGCAGCACCATGATGCCGCCAAGAAAGAATGATCGTGCCGGCAGTTGCAAACGGGATAGGGAGTACCCCGCGGCTGAAGAAACCACCAGCACGACCAATGTAGTTACCGATGCAAAAACGAAGGTATTCCACGTCGCCAACCATATTGACGGACGGCCGGGAATTATCTCGGTCAGGAAGCGCCAATGCTCTAATGTGAACTCGTTCGGGATCATCGTCCCCGGAGGCGTGTTGGTGACGGTATCCACAAACAGGTAGATATACATCAAAATAAGCGGTGCCGTCAGCACGCTTAAAAACAGAACCATCGGCCATTTTCGGAAGTTGCCACCCATTGATACGGTCCTATTCTATTTTCGGTTTAGAGGTCATATTTGCGAAGTTGAACACCTTCAGATAAATCAGCGAGAGCGTAATACCGATCACCACCAGCACCAGCGAAAGCGCGGCCCCGTACCCGTATTGCAGCGCGCCGCCATAGTTGCTTAGCGCTTTCAAATACGTCGCCAGCGCCCAAACCTCGGTCGCACCACCTGGCCCACCATTGGTCGCCAGCAAAATATATTCAAACGAAGTCAGCAGCGACAGGGTTTGATAGCTGGTTATAAACAGGATCGGCCAGCGCAGTTGCGGCAGAATAATATGCCAGATCTGTTGCATTCTGCTCGCCCCGTCCACTTCGCTTGCATGGAACAACGAGTCCGGAATGGCCTTGATCGCCGAGGAAAAAATCAGCATCCCCATCGAGGCCCCGACAATACCGTTAATCAGAATAATGAACGTCCAGGCATTCGCCGGAGTGTCGAGCAGCCAGTTACGCGGCGCAAACCCCAGCGGCTCCAGAATGACCGCCAGAAAACCGGAATCCCAAGCCAGCCACTTCCACATCAGCACATAAAGCACCGGCGGGGTAATTCTGGGCAAAAGCCAGATCGAGCGAAAGAAACCAGCGGTTCCAGTCCCCATATAATGCGTTGAAATAGACAGCACGAGCGCAAACCCGACGTTAAACAGGATCAACGTTGTAAACACATAGAACAGCGTGTTTATCATTGTCTTTTTGGTGTCAGGCAATGAAATCATCGTCTTGAAGTTCTGGGTCGTGAAATACCAGCCGGTATAGGCGACCTTCTGAACCGCCTCGATTTGAATTTCGGTAAGCGAGATGCCAAAATCGGATATCGCGAATAGAAGTTCTTCTTCGGTCTCGAAGCGGACATTAACGACCGAACGCTCGAAATTCGCCGAGATTAGCTTAATGGCGCGTGTACTGGACGGGCGTGCGTTCAAAGCTTTTATCGCACGCTCGACGTCGCGACGGTTGTCGAAAACTTCGCCTAAAAATCTGGTTTTCAATTCTTTGATGGCAGCGGCGTCGCCACCGGATTCAAGTGCTGCCGCCAAGCCCGCTTCGTCAATCGTGTAAACCTTTTGCAACAACCGTTCGGCCAGAACATCTTCGCCATATTCGCCGGTCATTGAAAGCATAGAGGATTCTGTAATCATGTACGCACCACCCTTGATACCGGTGGCCGTACTCATATTTGTAAAAGCGAATATTCCGGTCAGAACCACCGGCATAAGAAAAAATAGAAAAACAAAAATACCTGCGGGAATCAATAAAAAAAGCCCCAAATGTCTCGAGTTACCCATGACGCCCTCCCGTTTGGTTTCCACTGGCGCAATTAGGCGCCAGTGGATTTTGCTATTAGCGGATGACTATTTTGTCGCCCAAGGCAGCTTTAAGCTCGGTCTCCATGTCGGCGATTGCTTCGTCGACAGTTTTCTGACCGGTCCATGCCGCTTGCAATCCACCAAACATTACTTCGAAATATTGACCGAAGTTAACATTGTTAGGCGCGGCAGTCGCGTACGGCAACAGTACCGCAGTTGCTTCACGTGCCCAACGATCATCAGCGTAAAGCGGGATAGTCGTTTCCTCTTGCGAAATCGCCAAATGTGCGGATTTGATCGCATGAAGCGCGTTGATCCTAGGCTCGGAAGCGATCGCAATCAACTCGGCTGAAATCGACACGGCATCCTCGTCGTCCTGTGCTGTCACAAGATAAACAAGCGGGTGGGTAAGCGTATTAGCCTGACCGTTATCGCCACCGCCCGGTATCAGCGAGAACGTAACTTCTTCGAAGAAGTCCAGGCCGTATTTGCCTGTCCACTCGCTATATTGCCATGTTCCGCCATGCCACATACCGACTTTACCGGATGTGAGCGCACCATGCCATTGATCCCAAGGCGTCCCGATGTGGTTTTTACCGGTTACACCCAGCTCCACCGCATCAACGAAGAACTGGAAGAATTCAGCCATAGAAGTCTTGTCAAACAAAAGACGACCTTCACCGTCATCCATTTTACCGCCGAAGCTGGTGTAGAACTGCCAGTAATCACCACCTTTGGATGGGCGCGGCCAGAAACCTTTGCCCTCGTCAACCAAACCGGCGTCGATCATTTTTCTGGCATCAATCAGAACATTGGCCAACGTATATTCACCGGCTCTGACGGCTTCAGCCATCCCGTCCAGATCAGCGTCGGAATACCCGATAGCTTTCATGTGATCTTTCCAGAAGAAGAACGGACGGGATTCAGCGTCCTGAGGGATACCCCAGACCTGATCCTGAAATGACGCGATCTCCATCAGGTTGTCATAGATGGCACTGATCGGCCAAGCGTCAATATCAATGTAGTCTTCGATCGGCACAATCAAACCCGACTGTGACCAAGGTGCAATGTCCTCGTGGCCAGAGACCACAATATTCGGAGCCGAACCGGCTTCGGCCGCCAAGGTCACGGCTTGTTTGAATTCCGACCACTGTGTGAACGTCTTGCCGTCAATGATGATAGTCAACTCCTCACCGCGAATGGCGTACTCCTGCTCCAGCAAGTCAGCAGCAATTTTGATGGCATCAATTCGATAATTTTCGAGTGATCCGGCGTTCGCCCAGACCGAAATCGTATATTCCGCGGCGAAAGCTGCACCCGAACCAAAAGTCAGCATCGTCGATGTTATCAACGTAGCCAACAGGTTTTTATTACGTTTCATTTTTTTACTTCTCCCAGTTTTGATAGTTAAAAGCCACATCCCAACGTGTGGAAACGTCCGATAAGACATATATACACGCCCTGCACACGTGTGCAAGAATATTCTATTATTATTAGTATTGGTATTTTTATTCTATTTTTTAACGGGCGGACCTCTAGAAAAGGTGATCCCATAAATTCAGACCGATCGTTAAGATGAATCGACCTGCGAGAAACATGATCAGAAATGACGAAGTGAGTCCGATATTCGGCTGAGCTCAAGGACATGATCGGCACTTGACGCAATTCACGAAGAACTGGCGCGGGCATATCTGTAAAAAAAACGAAGGCATCCCCATTTGATCAGCAGCAAGAAACACGCCGCAATCAAGAACACGGGACCAAGATTGACAGATTGCATTCCAAGATCGGCCTGTTGGTGGTGGAAATACTTTTTTGCAATGAACCCACAATCGATACGCAGTATCGATGAGA
>CAKZNY010000084.1 GCA_937132145.1 uncultured Paracoccaceae bacterium
AGACGGGTATTTGGCTGGTGTTCGGGATTATATACCTAATCCTCGGAATAGCTTTCCTGATCGGGTTTTCGCGAATATTCAAAAGACGAATTGATTTTGCGCCTGCAACGTGGAAACGGGCGCGAAACCCGCTGGTTTTAGGGCTAGCCTTTGGATTGAACATTCCCGCATGTGCTGCGCCGATCTTGTTTGGTCTGCTGGGGTTGGCGGCCACGACGGGCACAATAGTAACCGGATTTTCGATGATGTTCATCTTCGGATTTTTTCTATCCACGCCGCTGGTTTTGTTTGCCGCCGTGCCAAGCATGGCTGTGCGGTTGAACAATCTGGGGGGCGCGCTTAAACAAAAACGCTGGATAATCGGCGTTATATTTGTGGTCCTCGGCATCTGGTCCATTTGGTTCGGCCTATTTGTTGATCCGGAAAACTGGTCTGGAAAATGAGAAAGCCCAACCGTTTCACCAGTGTGGCCGCCGCAGGGGTGACGTTTCAGGCCGGCTCTGCGGCCGTTGATTCCGCCACCATCATGTCAGCGCTGGTATTCCAGCTAACCGGCAGCTCGATCATTGTCGGAGCCGTGACGGCGATTTTGCGCTTCGGCTGGCTGTTCCCGCAACTTATCGTTGGGTATCTCGCACAGCGGTCCGGATCGAGCATGCATTACTATGTTATCGGAGCCTTCGGGCGGGCAATCTGCATGGCCCTGATGGCCTTGGTGTTGTTTGTTGGTTCCGGCTGGTCAGCGACAGTCCTTTCGGTGGTCGTGATGATCCTGTGGACTGCATATGCCTTTATCAGCGGGATCGTCGCCGTTCCCTATAACGACATCGTTGCGCGTTCTATACCCTCGGGGTTACGCAGCAGGTTATTGGCGACACGGTTTTTTGGTGGTGGAATTCTAGCGCTCGGGATCGTTGCAATTGTCGATAATCTGGTTGGAAATCTACCCTTTCCGATGTCCTACAGCGCCATATTCGCCATAGCCTCGGTCCTTATGTTCCTCTCGTCAGGCGTTTTCACCGCGATGGGCGAGCCTGCACCACAGGCCACCACCGCCAAGCCGGGTTTCTTCCAGTATCTAAAGGACGGGGTGCAGGTTTTCCGCACAGACCGCCGTTTTGCCACCTTTGTCTACGCGCAGTGGTGCGGAGGCGCCGTTCTGATGGCCATGCCGTTCTATGTGGTGCAGGCCAGTCAATCCGGCTTTGATCTAGGCCGCGTGGCGCTGTTGCTCGGCGCACAAACTGTCGGAGCCCTCGTTTCAAATCCATTGTGGGGATGGTGGGGGGATTCCCTTGGCAAGGTAAGTTTGCTCAAGGTAATCGCGTTGTGTCGCATTTTCCCGCCGTTGGTTATCCTCTTGATGGGCTTTGGTGGTTTCCTCGACGTCGACCAAACGTTGTATTTCTTCATCGCGATCTTTTTTGTAACGGGCGCCCTTGCCAATGGCCTGACTATCGCCGTTATCGGGTTCTTGATGGAGATATCTCCGGACGATCAGCGCCCCGCTTACAGTGGATATTTTAACGCCATTACCGCTCCGGCATTTTTACTACCACTGCTTGCGGGCGTTCTCGCGACGTATTACGGCTTGATGATCGTCTTTGTTATTTCGACGGTCGCGGCCGTATTACAATTCGTTCTTCTGGCGTTTATCAAAAAATAATAGCGCCCGACAGCAAAGCCGGGCGCATGTTGCAATTCTAGTTTGAAACGTAAAACCGGTTACCCTTCAGCGTCGCATTGCCGTAGAAATTCACGTGAATGAAGGGTTGGGTCATGCCGTTTGGCAGCGTCACACCTGTGGGAACAGGGCTAGGCACCGGCCCAGTGGGGGAGCCTTTCAGCGGTGGCATCGCTAGATGGATTTCCAGCTCGTCCGGTTTAGCAACGCCAAAGCCGACCTTGAAATCATCGTCGCGGGTGCGCTCGGATACCATGATGTGAATCACCCGTTTGCTATCGACCAATTCGCCATCGATATAGATATTACCGATGCCCCACACAGTAATATACGAGAACTCTTCCGTCACAAGTGGTGTGCCGATACCGGTGCCTCCATGCATCAAAACGTTGGTACCAACCCCGCCAAAGAACGGATGATCAGGCCCAACCGGAATGACTTTGTTCATGGTGATGCGGAAATCACGCCCGTTTGGCCCTACGAAAGACGCTTCCATTGTGACTTCGTCTTTGGAATCCATCCGATCTTTGGCCGTCGCATCGACAACCGTCATCTTGAAATCACCGGTGATCATCTTGATGTTGTTTGAAAACATCGAGGGCGCTTTGATCGTGGTGTACGTGCTTCCATCCTCGGATGTCAGGCGGTTATCAAGGGGCAGCAGATCCACATTCACGGGGTTTGCCGGCGTTCCAAACAAGGCAGGATCAAGCGCGCGCTTGTCGGGGAATTGCCACAAAGCCGTGCCATGAGCCGAGGCCGACATGGTGCCGGGCTTTTCATGTGCAACAGCGCTGCTGACCATAGCCAAGCTCGTCATCAAAACAGCCAGACTACCTGCGAGCGTTAATTTCAATAAGTTCGTCATTTTCATTTCCTTTCCATTAGGTGCAATAATGTCGCAGGCAAAAATAACAGAGAAGTCGTTCACCTACGGTAACACTTGAAGCAAAGATTCGTGACGCATATGTGATGAGCCTGACGCTACGACGCAGTAGAAGTTTACGTCTACGATGCGGTAAAAGAGTTGTGTTGGCGCCATCTTTTTTATGTAAGGACAAGAACTTTGGGAAACGGGACCATATCTGAAATGCCCCTTATCGAGACAGGTGGAAGGCTTCGGCTGTGGTTGCTTTTCACGGCCCGCTTTTTCGCGGTTTTTGCGCCATTCAGCCTGATCTGGGAATTCGCCCACATGCCACTTTATACGGTCTGGCAAAGTGGAAGCGTTAAGCAGATCATAGCTTACGGGCTGCATTGCACGGGTGGCGATATTCTTATCGCGCTAAGTGCATTGACCGGAGCCGTGGTGTTATTCGGACGAAAGGACTGGCTACCGCAAAGATCAACAATTGTGTTCGTTGCGATGCTGTTATTTGGGCTGGGTTACACAATTTATAGCGAGTGGCTGAATACGGTTGTGCGTCAATCCTGGGAATACTCGATCTGGATGCCCGTGCTACCACCCTTTGGCACAGGCCTTACGCCTGTGCTGCAATGGATTGTTATTCCAGTGGTTTCTTATGTTTATGCACGTAAATACGTCACGAGCCTCAACATACAAACGAAGTAAAGGGGGTTGTTATTTAATCCCATTTGCCACTTGGATTTCGCGAATATATTTTGTGATCCAGCGAATATTTGCATCAGTGATATCGGCAACCGGAGGCATATTGCCAAAGCGCCAGTGGTGGCTGATCACACCATTTTTCGCAGCGCGTGCGATCGATGCGTCACCGTGATGGCCTGGCACGTACAGTTGGTGGATTAGCGGTGGGCCAAATTCAGTGCCCGACAAAGTGTCACCGTGGCAGGACGCGCAATTCTCCTCGAATGCAATTTTGCCGCTTTGTGCAATCTGGCTTAGTTCGGGGAAAATTATGGAGCTTGCCTTAGGGGCCGGAGCCGCCGAATCTTCACCATGGGCGGCGGTGTTAACAATAGGAGTCGCCATGTCTACTGGTCTGGTCATAAACCAGAAAAAAACAGCAGCAATGGCAATGATTGCACCGCCTATAATCAGAATTGTTTTGTCGCTGGCAGCGCTGCGCTTCTTTTTCATCATATATTCCTTATTCCTTTACACATGAGTAGTGCTTACATGACCGGAAGGTCAAGAAAATAAATACGGGTTTCCCAATCACATTGTCCTTGACCTTCCAGTTGGTGGAGCCCGTAAAGTGCCTGCGAATACCATGTGAAATTTAATAAAGGAATCGAAAATGCAAAGTTTCAACATCCCCGGAATGACCTGCGGCCATTGCAAAAGCACCATAGAAAAAGCCATATTGGAGCTGGACGGCTCTGCCAAAATTACGATTGATATGGATACACAGAATGTGGATGTGGACACACAGACCGACACGGGCGTAATCGTTGCGGCTCTTAAGACCGCTGGATATGACGCGAGCCCAATCTAAAAACACTTCTTTCGTTAATTCGAGGGTATCTGACTATTAGTTATAACAATGGCAGACGGGGGAAATTCCTCGCCTGCCATTGCTTTTGTCGAGCACCCTTCGCACTAGGCCTCCTCCTGCGCTGTAATCCTGTCGAGAGCCATCATCGCACATAATTTACTTGACACTCTAGTTGCTGGACGAACTAGGGTGCAGAAATGTTGACTTGATACCGGTGGCTGAAAAGGGAAAAGCTCATGTGGTTCTACTATACAGGATGCAAATCTAATATATTGACATTCTTTGAGGACATGGAATAGTACGTGTTGAATTTAGGAATTCTACCGATGTCAAACCGCGTTCCATATCACTTTTCCAGCGACGAGACCCCGAATCCGCCAATATGGGCTGATATTCCGAAGGACCGTACAAAATCCCCCTCCCGCTTGAAAAATGAACAGAAGGCGTTTGTTCCGGATCGCTGCTGGTTGGGATCAGGCGAAATGTCTAACGCAAGAGAAAAACCATGAAAAAGTTACAACGTTCAGTGGTGCGCCGCGCGATCACCAAAAGTAATGCAGGCACGCCGCTGGTGGCCCCGCTGGCCCCGTCAGTGATGTATCATTATGAAAGCGCAAGTCAGTTGGAGTCCGTCCACAATTGCGAGGTCGAGGGCTTTGATTACGCGCGTGACGGTCACCCCAACGCGGCATCGCTGGCCGACAAACTCTCGTGGATGGAAGGGGCCGAGGCGGGCATCATGACTGGCTCGGGCATGTCGGCGATCTCGGCGGTCTTTTTGGCTGTGCTTGAAAAGGGCGATTGCATCGCCGCCGCTAGCCAGCTCTATGGCCGCTCGCTTTAATGACCAAAAACGATCTGCCACGTATGGGTTTTGAGACGCATCGGTTTGATGCCTCGGATCCGTCGACTTTCGCGCAAGCCATAAAGCCCGGAACGCGTGTTGTTCTGGCCGAAATCATCTCGAACCCGATGCTTCGTGTTACGCATTTCACGGAACTGGCCGAAGCCGCGAAGAAGGCAGGTGCTTTGCTTTTGGTCGATAACACCTTTACCACGCCCAGCAATTTCAACCCGCTCGCGCATGGTGCCGATTTGGTTATGCACTCGGTGACCAAGATTTTGTCGGGGCACTCGGACCTGAACCTTGGGTATCTGGGCGGTAAAGATCCCGCTGTGATCGAGCGCGTTCTGGAAGTCACAAAGACTATGGGACTGAACTCCAGCCCGTATAACTGCTGGATGGCCGAGCGCGGGCTTAATACTTTCGATCTGCGTCTGGATCGTGCGCAACAGAACGCCATGAAACTCGCGCAGCTTTTGGAAACCCATCCGATGGTGACAAAAGTCCATTACCCGGGGTTGGAGAGCCACCCTGACCATGATCTGGCCAAATCCATGTTGGCGGGCTTTGGCACCATCGTCAGTTTCGTTCTTAAAGGCGCGCGCCCTCAGGCCGATGCCTTCTTGAAGGCTGCCGAGAATATTCCGTATGGCCCGACACTTGGGGACGTTGCCACAATCGTAATCATGCCCGCCGTCGCCTCGCACCGCAAAGTCCCGCCAAATGAACGGCGTGCGTTGGGCATCGAGGATAATCTTATCCGTGTCTCGCTTGGTATCGAAGATTTCAGCATTATAGAAGCCGATTTCAGAACGGCACTTGAGGCTGCTGGCTGAAAATCAAAAATGTATTGTGGGGCTGTCGGAGGGCAGGGGTGCTACTCCCCGACAGGTTTCCTTGTCAAAGTTGCTGCACTAAGCCAGCTTTTCTGCGTGATGGCAGGCTACCATATGTTCTTCGCTGGTTTGTCTGAACTCCGGAAGCTCTGTTCGACATTTCTCGTCGGCATGTGGGCAACGGGCGTTGAAAGCGCAGCCAGCCGGTAGGTTGAACGGGCTAGGGGGCTCGCCACTGATTGTTGCACGGGATTTGCGCGCGCGCGGGTCAGGGACAGGCACGGCGGCGATCAGTGCCTTGGTGTAGGGGTGCATCGGGTTTTCCAGCAAATCTTCACTGTCGGCCAGCTCGACAATCCGGCCCAGATACATCACCGCGATGCGCGAACTGATGTGGCGCACGATGCTCAGATCATGGGTGATGAACAAATACGTCAGCCCGAGTTTCTTTTGCAAATCGACCAGCAGATTGATCACCTGTGCCTGCACCGACACATCCAGCGCGGACACACTTTCATCGCATACCACCAACTTGGGACGATTAATCAACGCACGCGCAATCACCACCCGTTGCTGCTGACCGCCCGATAACTGGTGGGGATAACGCTCCAGTAAATGCTCGGGCAGGCTGACCGATTCGATCATTTCCAGCACTTTGTCATGGCGGCTTTCAGGCTCACCCACATCGTGAATGTCCAGCGGTTCGCGGATTTGCGAGCCAATGGTAAGGCGCGGGTTCAGCGCCCCCAGCGGGTTTTGGAAGACCAGCTGCATTTCGCTGCGCATGCGACGCCATTCCTTTTTATCAAGGTTGGTGACGTCCTTGCCAAGGAACGTAACGGTGCCCGATGTTGGCTGAAGCAGGTTAAGGATCAGCAGGCCAAGGGTTGACTTGGCGCAACCGCTTTCGCCGACCAGCCCCAGCGTCTCGCCTTTACGCAGTTGAAGCGATACGCCGTTGACGGCATGCGCCACCCGGCGTTTACCAAACAACGATGTGCGCGGTCCGACAAAGTGGCGAACCAGATCGTGTGTTTCCAGAAGGATTTCATGTTTTTCAGTCGAAGGTATATTCATGGAGCAGTCACCGGATGAATGCAGGCGACCCGACGGGTGGCGCTGACTCTGTGGAATTCCGGCCTAACGCCGGTACAGTTATCGCTGCAATGACCGCAACGTGGCTCGAAGCGGCACCCCTCGACAAATTCATGCGGAGGGGGGGCGGCACCTGCAATGGCGCTTAGGCGCTCGACTTTGCGATCGACACGTGGCAGGGAATTGAGCAGGCCCTTCGTATAGTGGTGCAAGGGGTTGTCGAACAAATCCAGCACCGGCGCTTCCTCGACAATACGCCCTGCGTACATCACCGCCACGTCATCGGCGGCTTCGGCAATGACACCCAGATCATGGGTGATCAGTATCAGCGCCATGCCCAGATCTTTTTTAAGATCGGACAGCAGTTCCAGTATTTGCGCCTGAATCGTCACATCAAGGGCCGTTGTTGGTTCGTCCGCGATCAACAGCTTGGGCTCGCAAGCGATGGCCATGGCGATCATCGCGCGCTGTCGCATACCACCGGAAAATTCAAAAGCATATTGGCGGAAACGCTGAGCTGCGTCCGGAATTCCTACACGCGCCAACATCTCGATGGACATTTCAGTCGCCCTTGCCTTGTTCATGTCCGAATGGATCAGCAACTGTTCCACCATTTGATCGCCAATGGAAATGGCGGGGGCAAAACTCGCCATGGGTTCCTGAAAGATCATTGAAATCGCACCGCCGCGAATCACCAATCGTTCCTTCGGACGCAGTGAAAGCACGTCCACTTGCTCCTCGCCCAGGTTCAGCGTAATGCTGCTTTTGGGGTCGTAAACGGCGTTATCCGGGTTTAGAAGCATCAGCGCCTTGGCTGTCACCGACTTGCCCGAACCGCTCTCGCCGACCAGCCCGAGGATTTCGCCCGGCGCTATGTCGAAAGTCACATTCTCGACCGCGGTCACCAGGCCTTCGTCGGTTCTGAAGTGGACGGATAGATCTTTTACTGAAATCAACGGTTTCGTCATTTTTTGGTATCCGCATAGGGATCCGCAGCGTCACGCAGTCCGTCCCCAACAAAAACAAAGGCAAGCACCAGGACGATGAAGAAAATAACCGGTATAAAATACCATTGGTAATTGAGCAGGACATCCGCGCTGGTCACCTGTTGCAGCATCACGCCCAGTGAATTCACAGGGTCTTTCAAACCCAGGCCGATAAAGCTGAGCGCCGTCTCGGAGAGCA
>CAKZNY010000085.1 GCA_937132145.1 uncultured Paracoccaceae bacterium
CGCTGATTGATACGGCTGAACCTGCGCTGGATAACACCACAACAACCTCAGCACCAAATTCAGCGTTTGACGCATTTTCCGCGGTGTTCACAGACGACAGTGATCTTCCTTTGATGTCGTTCATTCTTCTTGCAAGCACCGTCGACGAAGCTCGGATGATGACCAGTTTCTCGGTGCCTATGACCTTGGCCGTTGCGGCCGGTAATCCTGCCGCCAACGATATTATCGCCAGCTATCGCGCTTCGGGCGGTGAAGCTGTTCTGTTGCTTCCAAGCGAGGGTGCAAATGCCCTTCGTAAAGGTGGTGCTCTGTCAGATGTCCCGACATTTCTTGCCGCTACTCTTTCCAAGATAAAAGGCGTGATGGGCGTTGTGGATGGCCCGGACGGCGACGTTAATCAGGACACCCGAATGATGAGCGCGCTGCTCGCCAAGCTGTCGGAGACCGGACATGCAATAATGACGGTGAACGGTTTGGGGTTAAACCGCACGAGTATTCTGGCACAAAAGGCGGGCGTTCCGGCAACCGGTATATATAGGGCCGTTGATACCAAGGATGGAACGATTGCTGCCATTAAAGAGCTGGACAAAATCGTTCTGCAAATTGGCGAGCGGCGCTCCGTCACCATCTTTGCGCAAGCGACACCGGATATGTTATTTGCCCTGAAATTCTGGTTTGAAAGCCAAAAGGCGCAATCGGTAACGATCGCACCTGTGTCGGCGTCAATTTTGCGAAATTAGCGTTTGGCTAACCTTGTCCGCCACGGAAATTAACGAATAGGCCGGCATCCTGCGCGGCCATCATCAGGGCTTTGGATTTGTTAATAGTCTCTTGATACTCGGCTTCTGGATCGCTGTCATAAACTATGCCACCGCCGGCCTGAACGTATAGCGTTTCGTCTTTCACCACGGCCGTCCTTAGGGCGATGCAAATATCCATATCGCCACCGGCCGAGAAATACCCGACACCGCCGCCATAAATACCGCGTTTTTCGGTTTCCAGTTCGTCGATAATTTCCATCGCCCGAACCTTTGGCGCACCCGAAACCGTTCCCGCAGGCAGGCCCGCCAGAAGGGCCGACAGGGCGTCATAATCATCGTGCAGCTCCCCCTCGACGTTACTGACGATGTGCATCACATGGCTGTAACGCTCGATGATAAACTGTTCTGTTGGTTTTACGGTTCCTATTTTAGCGACACGCCCAACATCGTTTCGACCGAGGTCCAGCAGCATCAGGTGTTCAGCCATTTCCTTGGGGTCGGCTAACAGGTCAGCTTCCAGCGCCTTATCCTCGGCCTCGTTCGCTCCGCGTGGGCGCGTACCGGCGATGGGGCGGATCGTAACCTTTTTGCCTTGCACCTGAACAAGAATTTCGGGGCTGGCACCAATCACCTGAAATTCGCCAAAATTGAAGTAGAACATATAGGGCGAAGGGTTTGTGCGCCGCAAAGCGCGGTAAAGCGCGAACGGTGGCAGGTCGAATTTCTGGGACCAACGCTGGCTGGGAACAACTTGGAATATGTCACCAGCGCGAATGTACTCTTTGGCTTTTTCGACCACTTCGAGGTATTCTTCTTTGGTGCGGTTCGAAACGGGGGCCAGCTTGAACGGCTCGGCGCCCAAGTCGCGTGTCTCGTTGGGGATGTCGCGGTCGAGATCACGCACAGCCTCCATCACACGTTCCGCCGCTTGGGCGTAAGCTGCGCGCGCGGATTGGCCGTCGTTCACCCAACACGGGCTGACAACCGTCACTTCACCCTTGGCACCGTCAAGAATAACGATAACTGTCGGGCGCAGCATTATCGCATCAGGTACGCCTATAGGGTCGGGGTTAACATTTGGTAAATCTTCAACCAGACGGATTATGTCATAGCCCAGATATCCGAACAGACCCGCCGACATCGGTGGCAAATCATCGGGCAAATCGATCTTGCTTTCCGCGATTATCTGGCGAAGGGCGCTTAGGGTGTCCGTGGCCACAGGCTCGAAAGCGTTGTCGTCAAATCGGGCGGAGCGATTGATTTCGGAGGTGTTTCCGTTGGCGCGCCAGATCAGGTCAGGCTTCATCCCGATGATAGAATAACGACCGCGCACCTCGCCACCGGTGACGGATTCCAGCACAAAGCTGTCCTTTTTGGCTTGCGCCAGCTTCAGGATAAGCGAAACCGGCGTGTCCAGATCGGCGACCAGACGCGTCCAGATAACCTGGTTTTTCCCTTCGGAATACCCGGCTTCAAATTCTTTGAATTCCGGCGAAATAGTCATTAGTTCCCGCTGAAATTAAGCTGTTGGTGCAGGCCATCAATACGGGTTTGGTTAATAGTTGGCTGCGCCGTGACAACCAGAGCCGCGCCGAAATACGCCAGTAGATCCTGCGAGAGCTGCTGCTTTTGCAGTGCATCTACCTGCGCCAAAATCGTGATCGCGTCTTCGCTGGCGGGATCAAACGGGGCGACGGATGTCAGCTCGATAATCACCGCGCCAAAGGCATCTTCGATAACCGCAGTTTCGCCGACTTCCAGCGCGAACACCTCGTCAATTATCGAGGGCGGAAGATCAGGAATAGTCGATGTGCGGGTCACCTCGGTTACACCCTCCAACAACAAGGTGCCAGCAAAATCATTGAGCGAGCCACCGTTGGAAACGCTAATCGCTGTGACGATTTGTTCGGCACGGGCCAATATCAACGCAGCCGTTTTTGCGTTCTGTTGCCCGTCAAAAACCGCCTGCGAAACATCTGACATCGGCTTTACAAACGCTTCGGTAATGCCGTCAACGCGAAGGGCGAATATGCCGCCATCCTCAAGGTCAAGAATGTCACGTTCCTCGCCGATTTCGGAGGCCGAGGCTTCTTCGCGGAATGTCGCGTAGGCCGCAAAACCATCCGTTTGGCCTTCAACCAGATCAATCGTGTTCAGCTGCATATCGGTTTCATCCGCCACTTCTTCCAGCGACGCACCGCCTGCGATCAGGTCAATAACGTCGTTCGCCACGTCGGCAATACGGAAGCTCGCGTCAATGATGCCCAACTCGCGGCGAAGTTCGTCACGAACCTCTTCAAGCGGGATAGAAAGGGCCGAGATGGCCGCGTTTACACGGAAAATAGCTGGGCCGATGTTCGTGTCAACGGGGCCATAGATGCCGGGTTCTTCGGACGCAAACAGAACCTCTGCCGCATTCTCGCCAATGTCGTCGGCCGTCACGTCGCCAAGATCAATGTCCGCCAAAACCAGACCCCGCGCATCGGCGAGTTGCTCGAACGTCATGTCGCCAGCATCAATGCTGTTGCGGGCCTCGATTGCCTCGGCTTTCGAGGGCAAAACGATGCGTTCAACAAATCGCTTGGCTGGCGTGTTGTATTGGGCACTGCGATCTTCATAAAGCGTCTCGATGCGTTCTTCGGAAATCTCCAGCGTCTCGGCGACCATTTCCGGAGTCAGGCTTACGTATGTAATCTGACGGGTCAGCGGTTGCGTGAATACCTCGGGGTTGTCGTCATAATACGCGCGCAAGTCGGCATCTGTGGGGGCGGGGACCACACCGGCGATGTTGTTTACGCCAACGCGGGCGTATGTGAAGCTGCGGCTTTCACCAATATAATCGAAGATTGCCAACGTCGCGTCGCTTGGCAAATTAACACCGGCGGATACGGCTGCCCGAATTAACAATTGCGATGTGCTCACGCGAACAAGCGATTCGTATTCCGCCGGTTTCATGCCAGAGCGGCGGATCGCATCCTTGTATATATCCTGGTCGAATGTACCCGTCATGCCCTGAAAACTAGGGTTAGACAAAAGTGCTGCCTTAACGGTTTCATCCCCGACCGAGATGGCCAAACGCTGCGCCTCGTTTTCATAAGCCGCTTGTGTAATCAAGCGCTGCAATACGTTGCGATCCAGACCAAACAGCAACGCCTGTTCAATGCTCAACTGGGAGCCAAGCTGTTGCGAAACCGTCGTGATTTCGCTCTGGATGCTGCGGAAGTAATCGTCCGCCTTTACATCAACTTTACCGACGGTCGCCACGCTTGCAGAAATCGACGGCGAGAAGATGCCCGACAGGCCAAAACCGACCATCGCCATTACGGCCATAATCAGCACAAAGAAAAAGAAGAACTTGGATATCTTTGATCGTTTAACCGCTGACATTATAATGGTCCCTGTAGGCTCGTTGAATTCTTTGGAAACTTTTAGGCTGTGTGAGGATGGGATACAAGGCCGCTATGGCCGAAATGCTTTCAAGCGCCTAAACATGTCGCTTAATCCATCACTATCGGCATTCGCGAAGGCAATTCGCAGCTGTTTTTCGGCTTTTCCATCGGTGCCTGCGGGCATGAACATGGTGCCGGGAAGGATAAGCAAGGATTGCTGTTGCACCAACATTTTGGCGACCTGATCAGACGGAATATCATAGGGATGTTCGACATAGGCGAAATACGCCCCGCTTCCCAGCAGTTTCCACCCCGCAAGCTTCGCAAAACCTTCTTCGCAAATCGCTCGGCGGTTAAGGATTTCGTCCCGTTGCTCTGCCACCCACCCCGCAAGGTTCTGCAACCCGTAAAGCGCTGCCTTCTGGCCAATCTGGTTGGGGCAAATAGCGACGGAATCAAGGAACTTCTCCACCTCGGCCAACCGATCCGTTGATGCAACAATTGCGCCAACGCGGTGCCCCGTCAGGCGAAAAACTTTCGAGAACGAATACAGGTGCACCAAGTTGTCCGGCCAGTCCGTAGCCGTAAATAAATCATGCGGCGCACCGCTTTGACTGTGAAAATCACGGTAGGTCTCGTCTACTATCAACGCCAAACCGTGTTCCTTGGCGATATCCATGAACGCATTAAGCAACCCCTTGGGGTACTCCGCCCCCGTCGGATTATTCGGCGTCACCAGAATGATAGCCTTCACCTTGTCGTCAATCAGTGCGCGGGCGGCGTCCGCGTCGGGGAACATGCCTTCGCCGCAAGGTAGCAGGCGTGTCTCCACCCCCGCAGTATCCAACCACATTTTGTGGTTAAAATACCAAGGGGTCGGCAAAATAACCGCGTCTCCGGCACTGGCAATCGTGGACATCACCGCACAAAACGCCTGATTACAGCCAGACGTAATCGCCACCTGATCCGGCGCGATGTCGCCACCGTACAGGGCTGACCATTGCCCTGCGATCTCTGTTCGCAAGGCCGGCAAGCCCATCACTGGCCCATAAATATGACTGTCATCCTGCGCCACAGCCGCAACCATAGCCGCGCGCAGTTCAGCGGTTGGCGGATCAACGGGCGCCGCTTGCGAGAGGTTCAGCAACGGGCGGTCCGGCGGGAAGGTCACGCCCTCCAACCAACTCCGCGCCTCCATCACGGGGGGGGAGAAAGTCTTGGCGATAGTCCGGCTGATAGGCCCCTGCGTCATGTTCGAATCCTTGTAGTTTGCCACACCCTATCGCCTTGACGGCGCGCAGCGCAACGGCGATAGAGGGCGCATGGCACAACCAGCAATATTGACCCTCTCCGACATCATGCTCACCTACGGCGGCAACCCGCTTTTCGAGGGGCTAAACCTGTCCGTAAACCAAGGCGAGCGCATTTGTCTGGTGGGCCGAAACGGCTCTGGCAAATCGACATTGCTGAAGGTTATGGCCGAGATATTGGAACCCGATGCAGGGGATGTATTTCTGCGCCCCGGCAACGCGGTTGCATATATGGAACAAGACCCTGACTTAAGCGCGTATGAAACGCTGGGCGATTACGCCTCCTCCGGTCTGGACCCGTCCGAATACTACCGCGTCGAGATGGTGATGGAGGGCGTCAAGCTGAACGTCGACCAATCCCCCGCGCAGGCATCGGGGGGCGAGCGTCGCCGTGCGGCCTTAGCCAAACTGCTGGCTTCCGACGCAGAACTAATGTTGCTGGACGAGCCGACAAACCATCTGGACATCGAAGTCGTTGCATGGCTCGAGGATCACCTGAAACAGACGCGCCGCGCATACGTTATCATCAGCCACGATCGCGCATTTCTGCGCAACCTGACCCGCACAACCCTGTGGGTGGATCGCGGTGTGGTGCGCCGCTCGGACAAAGGTTTCGAGCATTTCGAGGATTGGCGCGACAGGACGTTCGAGGAAGAAGACCTGAACCGTCACAAGCTGGACCGCCTGATAAAATCCGAAGCTCGCTGGGCGGTTGAGGGTATCTCCGGTCGCCGTAAACGCAACATTGGCCGCGTGGGTCGCCTTGACGATATGAAGCAGGGCAGGGCGGAGCAAATCCGGCGCACTGGCACAGCAAAAATGGAATTCGACGGCAGCCCCAAATCCGGCAAGCTGGTGTTCGAGGCCATCGATGTCTCAAAAGCGTATGACGGCAAACAAATCGTCAAAGACTTCAACCTGCGCGTCATGCGCGGCGAGCGGATTGCATTCGTCGGCCCGAACGGGGTTGGCAAAACCACGCTGTTGAAAATGCTGTTGGGCGAGGTGCAGCCGGACGAGGGCACGATCAAAATCGGCACCAACCTGCTGCCCGCCGTGTTCGACCAAAACCGCGATGCACTGGACCCGAACGCCACGCTTTGGGAGAGCCTGACCGACGACAAGGAACTGGGTGTTTCGGGCAAAAATGACCAGATCATGGTGCGCGGGCGACCCAAGCATGTTGTTGCTTACCTTAAAGAATTTCTGTTTACGGACAAACAGGCGCGGGCGAAAGTCAAGTCGCTGTCGGGTGGGGAAAAGGCGCGGTTGTTGCTCTCGAAACTGATGGCTCGGGAAAACAATCTGCTGATTTTGGATGAGCCGACGAATGATCTGGACGTGGAAACGCTGGACCTGTTGCAAGAGCTGATTGATAATTACGAGGGCACAGTGCTGCTGGTCAGCCATGACCGCGATTTTCTGGACCGCGTGGCGACGACAACTATCGCGATGGAAGGCGATGGAAAAGCTACGGTTTATGCAGGTGGCTGGACGGATTATCAGGCGCAGCGTATGGAAGTGATAGCCGAAAAAACTAAAGCTACCAAGAAGTTAAAGGGTAAAGTTGATGCTTCAACACCCACCCCGAAAGCCGAGGGGCTGACGTTTACACAAGAGAACCGCCTGAAAGAACTACCCGCTATCATCGCCCGTTTCGAGGCCGAAATCGCCAAGCTGGAAACGTTCATGTCGGACCCGAACCTGTTCACCGACCACCCCGTAAAATTCCAGAAAGCGACGGACGCCCTGATCGAGCGCCACGAAATGCTTTCGGACGCGGAAGAAGAGTGGATAGCACTGGAAGAACGCACACCGTCCCGCACTTGATGCGGGACCTCGTGGCGGCCACGTGACCCCGCATCAGGTGCGGGGCAGCATTAACCTACCAGCCCCGAGATCACCATTAACCTTTGGGGTTTTCAGGCGTTTTTCGGTATGCACAACGCGTACACAACCCGTACACAACGCGTATGTACGTTTTTGTGGGTAGTGGCGTTAACCTTTTGGGTCGGTGCGATGGTGCGCGGGGACCGCACACCCTACATTTCGGTAGTGCCCAACGTGAGGGGTGCGCCCTACCTATGTGAATGCCCAGAGCATTTGCACTTAGATTGTGAGGGTCCATAAAGGCGGTTTTAACGGACCGACACAACACAGGCATTGAAACCCTCAGCGGGAGTTTCGTGTGATCCCGCGCAACCATTTCGCGCACATGGCGGAGGTGGACTCCAATATCTAAGGGCGCGTTTACCCTGTCGATCAATGACAAGCAGGAGATTCGAACTCCATCACCTCGCACACAAAACTTGACACAAGCGCGCCTACCATGCTTTGTTTTAGCCACCCGCGCGGAGCCACGCGATGGGGAGTCAATCGGAGGGGACTAAATGAAGGAATCGATGGCGTTCAAGGTAATCCTAATCATTCTGGCGTTAACCCTAGTGGTATTTGGCGGCTGGCGGCTGGTGAACCCTGTTGGTTTCCTTACCTTCAGCGGCCTAAACTTGTCGTATGAGGCTGGGATATTGAGTGAAGTGAGAGGGGCTGGG
>CAKZNY010000086.1 GCA_937132145.1 uncultured Paracoccaceae bacterium
GAACCCGCTGCCCGGCAGGTGATGTTTACATCACCGAGAGGAGAGCCAAGCGTCACATGCGCAAATTCAACCCTTCTCGGCTAATGCTACGCATTACCCTGTCAGGCAGCGGGATGTTCCCAAGGCTCAATTCGGGTTATATTTAAAGGAATGTGAGTGGCGTTTTAACAACAGTGACCCGTCAAGCCAGTTATCACAGTTAAGACAATGGGTTATAAAGTATTTGGACTAGTTATCCGGGTCAGCGCCGAGATTTATATTAGCGGTGAAGACATAGGTATGTCACGAAATAACCCATACCTCACCACAACCGTTTAAGCGCTGATTTGCAATTTGAAACGGCATATATATGGTGTGAAAGTGGTATTACTGAATTATTACACGCGCCAGTTAAGTAGGCGCTTCGATTTCAATCATGCTTGGACCAGAGTGTCGTGTAGCTGATGCCATCGCTTCTGCAACGGCCCCGGGGGTGGTTCTGATGTGAAAGTACGGGATGCCAAAAGAGCTTGCGGTAGCTTTGAAGTTCGGCGGGCTGGGGTCGCAACCGACGACAGAAACGCCTGCATCTTGCATCGAAATGGCAATTTCCCGGTAGCCGTGGTTATTCCAGATCACAAAGGTGATTGGCAAGTTTTCGTCTACTGCCGTCATGATTTCAGGCAGCGAAAATTGCGCGCCGCCATCTCCGGCGATGCAGATGACCCGCGCCTCGGGATCAGCGATCGAGGCACCAATAGCGGCCGGAATGCCATATCCCAGTGCCCCGTATCCTGTGGCGGCATTAAACCATCCACCGGCTCTATCATGATCGTAGTAGAGGTTTCCGGCATAGATCGGCTGAGTGGAATCGCCCACCATTATTGTTCCGGGAACGACGTCGCGCAGCGCGTTGAGCACCTCCACTTGAGCGCGGTATTCCGGGCCGATCTCTTTCAAGGCGGCTAAGCGGGTACGTTTTGCGCGCTCGGGGCCACCCATGCCGTTTCCGGTTGGTGGTAGATGCTCCAAAAGATCGGAGAGGGTCTGAATGGCTTCGCCCTCGATCGCAATTTCGGCCTCATGCCTGGTTAATTGTTCAGCGCAGATATCCACCCGAATAAGCGCCGACATCTTCGCCATGGTGCCGGTGCCGTACATGTCATAATCCGTGGGCCCAAGCTCGGTTCCAACGGCAAGTACAGCGTCGGATTCCTCAATCAGGTTGCGAACGGCCTGTAGGCTCGGGCTGGCAGGAATACTCAAAGGGTGGCCGAAAAGCACTCCGCGGGCATTTACGGTTTGCACCACCGGCGCATCCAGTCGCTCGGCCAGTTTGCGCAGCGCTTCGCCTGCCCTTTTTGCCCCGCCACCGGCCAGAATGACCGGACGTTTCGCAACCGCGAGTATCTGTGCCGCAGCAGCGATCAACATAGGCTCGGCAACGCGCGGGTGCGCAGGCTTACCAAGGTCGCCTTCGGTATGCTCGTCTTTGAAAATATCCAAGGGAATCTGGATATGTGTCGGGCCAGGTCTGCCGGACTGGAACGGGGCGAAGACCTTGTCCAGCGACGTGCAAAGTTGATCCGGTTCAGTTATGTGCTCCGATATTAACGCGACGCTGGCAGCCAGTGCATGCTGATCCGGCAGCTCGTGCAGATGCCCCAGCCCCTTGCCCAGCGACGCCGTGTGATTGACGCTGGAGACAACCAGAATGGGCACGGAATCTGCGCGGGCCTGCGCCATTGGCGTAAGGATATTGGTCAAGCCCGGACCGGTAATTACAAAGGCGACGCCCGGTTTGCCGGACACCCGCGCATAGCCGTCGGCCATAAAACCTGCGCCCTGTTCGTGTCGGGGTGTCACATGACGGATGCCCGAATTGGCCAACCCGCGGTAAAGCTCTATCGTGTGGACGCCGGGGATGCCAAAAACGGTATCGACCCCGCGTGCTGTCAGTTGCTCGACAAGTGCTTCGCCAATACTGGTCATTCGGCTCTCCTTTCCAGATTGTTTGCATGGGCGACAATCCGGTCCAGTGCTTTTTCGAACGCACTGTCTTCTACCGTCAGGGCCACCCGGATCCAGAATTTCAGGTTTTCGCCGAAAGAGGCCCCCGGCATCACGGCGACTCCTCCGTTTTCCAGCAAGTCCATCGCAAAGGTTGTGCCGTCCATTCCTGTGGCCGCGACGTTGACGAGGGCAAACATCCCTGCCTCGGGTCGATGTACTGTCAGACCCGTATCCCGCTCCAGCCGTTCCGCCAGCAATGCGGCGCGGGCGGCGTAGCGTTTGCGCATGCCTTCTGCCACCGATGATCCCTCCCGCACGGCCTGTTCAGTCATGTCCGCGATAAAGGGCTGATTGCCAAAGAGCATCGTTTCCGAGAGCGGCAGCAGCGCATCGCAGAACGCTTCGGAGGCAACACACCAGCCGCTGCGAAAACCGGGGGCCGCATGGGATTTCGAGATCGAAGACACTGCAATCACCCGATCCGCTATCGCTGGATGCGACAACGGCGAAGCGAATTTCGAACCCTCAAAGACCAGATGTTCGTAAACTTCGTCCACGATGATCCACAGGTCGTGCTCCAGCGCCAAAGCACCGATTTCTTCGATCTCGCGGGCGGTCAGAACCGCTCCGGTCGGATTATGCGGCGTGGTCAGAAGAATGGCGCGGGTGTTTGGCGTGATTCATGTGGCGACATCTACGGCCTGCATCCGGAAACCGAATTCAGGGCGCAAGGGCACCGGCACCATCGAAGCACCGGTCGCCCGAATCACGCCCTCGTAGGTGGCGTACATCGGATCGCCGACCAGCACCTCGTCGCCATGGCCTGCAACGCCCATCAACACCGCAAATAAAGCTGTCTGCGTACCAGGAAAGCAGAGGATATTATTCGCATCAAAGTCCCGACCGCGGGTCTCGCTATAGAATTCAGCCAGCGCCTTGCGAAGATTTATTTCGCCGCGACCATCGGAATAACCGGTGCGTCCGGCCCGAATTGCGGCCATGGCCGTATCGGCAAGGTTAGCAGGCGTAGGCACATCCGGCTCGCCAATCGTCAACTCGACGATGTCAGCTCCGGCAGCGGCCAGTTTTCGGGCTTTCATATGCACTTCCCACTTGGCACCGCCCAACCCTGCCAGACGTTCCGTGATCGCAGTTGTTTTCATGCCTGTTCCGCCTTCTGTTTCAAGTCAGTTCCGCACACATCCGGCGTAGCCTCGAGCAAAGTGTGGCCTCGATCATGGCAAGTTTTTGCCAAATCCGAAAGCACAGTTTTAATAATAATTTCGGCTGATTCCCCTTTACCAACTCTAGCAAACAACAGTAGGATTTTTGGAAAAACAGGATGATCGGCGCCGCATTCTGTGCCATCCAATCCATAACTTCAGAAACCTGACTGCACCGAGGAACCCTATGAAATATCTGGATAGTAACCCGCCCCACCTGTCCGAGGACGAAGCCGTTTCCTGCCTTGTAAACCTGTTCGACAAGGAAGGCACCGCTAGCAACCTCTATAGCGACCGCGACCAGAATTTCCTGATCACGCTAAATGATGGCGAAAAAGCTATCCTGAAGGTCTACAACTCTGACGA
Organism: uncultured Paracoccaceae bacterium; assembly: GCA_937132145.1. GTDB lineage: Bacteria > Pseudomonadota > Alphaproteobacteria > Rhodobacterales > Rhodobacteraceae > NORP23. The sequence goes on from CAKZNY010000086.1 coordinate 3,582, forward strand.
GTTGGAAACTTCGGTGGATTTCCAGACCAAGGCGCTGTTGCATCTTGAGCAGCACTGTCGCGGTATCGAACTGCCGCGGATCATTCCAACGAAGCACGGCGAGGCCTTTGGTCAGGTGAGCGCTGCTGTCGGAACGAACCATCATGTCCGGCTGATCTCCTTTGTCGAGGGCGATTTGACGGATAATGCCAAACGCACGCCTGCGCTGTACCGCTCGCTCGGGGCGGCGGTTGCCAATCTTGATCTGGGGCTTCGCGGGTTTTTCCACCCCGCAGCCGCCGAGCCGTTTGCCTGGGAAATGGACGCCGCGATGAGCCTTCGGGATAAGACCTCGTATATCAAGGACGCCACAGCCCGCGCGCAAGTGGAAGAAGTGTTCGCGCATTACGTGGCCGAGGTGCGCCCGCGTCTTCAGGGGTTGCGCTCTCAAGTCATCCATAACGACGTGACGCCGATGAATTCGACCGTCAGGCCCGAACAGCCCGAACGGGTTTCCGGTATTTTCGATTTCGGCGACATGGTGTTTGGTGCCATCGCGACCGAAGTGGCAACCACAGCAGCAGATTCCTGTCTGGAGGGCGATGATTTCCTGAAATCCATCTCGGATTTCGTTTCCGGTTTTGATCAGGTTTTTCCGCTGGAAGAAGCCGAAATCAATTTGATTTTCGACCTCATTCGCACCCGTGTCGCTAATGAGTGTGTAATCTATTCGTGGCGCGCTTCGGAATCCAGCGACCGCGACAACTACCTGCTGGCATACGAGGAACCAACCCGCAAAGCCCTCAATACGCTTATGGGCATCGACCGCGCCGAGGCCACAAAAGCCCTGCGCAAGGCCTGCCGGTTTCCTGACGGAATAATGCCCGCAACCCTGTCAGACGGCAGTCCGGATTCCAGCGCAAAAGTCAGTGACACGATGGCTGAGCAGAAGGACAATCTGCTGTCTCGGCGCAGCCAGTCCTTCGGCGATGCACACGGATTGTTCTACGAGGATCCGCTTTATCTGATCGGCGGAAAGGGCGTCTGGCTATATGACAACACGGGGCGCGCGCACCTCGATGTTTACAACAACATTCCCCATATCGGTTATTCCAACCAGCATGTCGTGAATGCGGTCACCCGCCAGATGGCGCGCCTGAACACCAATACACGCTACCTCTACAAGCCGCTGGTTGAGTATACCGAGCGTCTAACAGCGATGTTGCCCGACGGTCTCGACAAGTGCTTTCTGTTCGCCTCGGGAAGCGAGGCTAACGACTTTGCAATCCGGCTGGCGCGTACTTATACCGGCAACAAGGGCGCGATCGTCACGCGCGATGCGTACCACGGAGTCACCGATGCCGTAGATGGCCTCTCGCCCTTGGAGCAGCCAGATCTGACACCGACCAAACCATGGTCTCGCGGCGTACTGCCGCCCTGCCTATACCGCAGCCCGTTCGAGGGTTCGGAGGCGGAAATCATTAACGCATATCTCGATAATTTCGACGAGGCGATCACATCGCTGAACGAGGCTGGCTACGGCATGGCAGCACTCATGCTGGATTCCGGCCTGACGTCGAGCGGGGTCATCGACTTCCCCGGAAACTATCTGCAAGAGGTGATCCGCCGGACCCGTGAAGCAGGCGGGCTGTACATCGCTGACGAGGTGCAAGTGGGCTTCGGGCGCACAGGTTCGCACTTCTGGCGTTTCGATCTGTACGGCGTGACACCGGACATCGTCACCATGGGCAAGCCCATCGGCAACGGCATGCCGCTAAGCGCTGTGGTTACGACAGACGCGATTTATGCGGCCTTCAAAAAGGACAACTACCTGTTCAGCTCCACAGGCGGTAATCCGGTTAGCTGCGCGGCAGGGCTGGCCGTGCTCGATGTGTTGGAACGTGAAAACCTGCAAGCCAACGCCGAAGAGGTCGGCGCTTACATCCGGCGCGGGCTTGTAGATTTGCAGAAAAAGCACGTAATAATCGGGGATGTGCGCGGTCGTGGCCTGTTGAACGCCGTTGATTTTGTTTTGGACCGGAAGACCAAAGAACCTGCACCGGACGCCGTCAAAACCATCATCAACGACATGGCGCGAAACGGCGTGCTGGTCGGCTCGGAAGGTCCGCTAGGCACAGTCATCAAATTGCGCCCACCCATGGTGTTTACAAAGGCCAACGCCGACCAGATGCTTGCCGCATTTGCAGAGGCACTCGACCGACTTTAACCGGTCGAGCAGCAACGCGTACCCCGAGATCCTATATGGAACTCGGGCGCCACCTTTCCATCGCTGTTTCCAACCCATTACGCAATATTCCGACCAGATCGTCTATCTGGGCCTCGGTAATAGTCAATGGCGGAGACATGACTGCCGCCGAATAGACCGGCCGCAGCAATAGCCCGTTCTCTTGGCATATCCGGTCGACTTCCAGCAAAAACTTCACATCCCGATCCTCGTCTGGATGGTCGGGATCGAGGCAACACTGCACCCCTGCCATTAACCCCTTGACCCTGACCTCGCTTACGACCGGAATATCGCTCAACTCGCGCAGGCGCTTTTCAAAATAAGGGGCCGTTTTTTGCACATGTTCCAGTAGCTTGTCGTTTTCAAATATATCGAGATTGGCCAAGGCCGCAGCCGCCGCAACGGGGTGACCAGAATAGGTGAAGCCGTTGAAAAACCCTTTCGATGAATTTCCCGACGCTTTGATGTCGCTAATCAGCCGATCCGAAATAAACAAAGCCCCCATGGGCATATAACCGGACGTCAGACCCTTGGCGGTGGTCAGCATGTCGGGTTCAACACCGAACACCTCCTTGCTGGAAAAATAATGCCCCAGTCGGCCAAAAGCCGTCACCACCTCGTCTGAGATGAACAGAACGTCATATTTTTGGCAAATCTCGTGGCATCGTTTGAAATAGCCCTCGGGCGGGATGATCACGCCACCGGATGCCAGTATTGGTTCAGCAATAAAAGCGGCGACTTTATCAGGGCCAAGTTCCAGTATCTTGTTTTCCAGATCCGCAACTTTTTCGGTGCAAAAATCCTCGATCGACATGCCTTCGGAACGCTCCGCCGGATCGGGTTTGGGCAACAGATGCACCAGATTTTCGGCCATATCCATATTGGCTTTTTCCAGAACCTTGCCCGAGCATGAGGCCGAAAGATAGGTGCTGCCGTGATAGCCGCCAACGCGCGCGATGATTTGCTTTTTCTCGGGCCGACCGAGGCAGTTGTTGTAAAAGAACGCAAACCGGAGGGCGGAATCCACGGCTGTCGACCCACCAGTGGTGAAAAAGACGTTGTTCAGATCACCTGGAGCAATTTCGGCCAGCCGTTCGGCGAGGATCGCGGCTGGTGAGGCTGTTACTGACCAAGGCGAAAAATACGGCAAGTCACGCATCTGTGCGGCAACAGCTTCGACGATTTCTTCGCGCCCATAGCCAACATTCACGCACCACATTCCCGCGGGGCCATCGATCATCCGGTTGCCGTCGCTGTCGGTGATATAAATCCCGTTGCCATGCGAGATGACCGTTCGGGGCGCGGCGCCGATGGCGGTAACGTCCTCCCATGGATGAAGGAAATGCTTGTCCATATCTTGAACGTCGCGCGTGGTTTCCTGTGTTTCGTTAGTCATTTTATTTCCTCATATTTGGGTTATTAATCATATCTTCGATCCAATTCTTAAACCTTCCAGCACCGCCTCCTCGACTGTTCGCGGGGACAGGCAGTCGCCGATCATGTGAATTTCACCATCCCAGTCGCCCAGATCGTCGGCAAGCGTCGTTACCGGCTGATGCCCGAGTGAGGTGACGATGGTGTCAATGCCCTCAAGCACGATAGGTTCGCCGCTTAGGGTGTGCTGGAAATAGGCCGTGTCTTCGTCGACTCCGTAAAGGCGCGCATAAGGGATGACCTCGACCCCGAGGCGGTGCAGATCACCAAGCCATTTATCTCGCGCATATTGCGGAATGGTCTGGCCAGCTGTCACTCCGTTCACCATGAGGCGGACATGACATCCGTTCCGGGCCAGCCGTTCCGCCAAACCCAGCCCGATCCAGTCGCAACGCCAATCGGCGATGGCCACGCGCGAACCGACGTTTGCCTCGCCCTGCAACACTTGCCATGCAGAAACCACATGCCCGTCCTCGGCACCCTCGATCTGGGGCGCATAAGGCACGGCACCTGTCGCTAAAATCACCACATCGGGTCGGGTCTGATCCACTAGTTCGCGGGTTACATTAACGCCGAGCTCAACGGTAACGCCCGCCGCCTTGGCCTCGCGGGAAAGGTTCTGGGTCACGCCTCCGAATTCGGCCCGTCCCGGTAAAAGTTGCGCCAACGCCACCTGTCCGCCCAAGGCTGTGCCAGCCTCGAAAAGCGTTACCTCGTGACCTCGTTCAGCCGCGACTGCTGCGGCCCTCATGCCAGCGGGTCCACCGCCCACCACCATGACGCGGCGCGGCGATTTTGCCGGTA
>CAKZNY010000087.1 GCA_937132145.1 uncultured Paracoccaceae bacterium
GGGTCTGCATTATTGGCGCCAAGAACCGCGCGCCGTATCCAAGCGAGAAGAAAAATACGAAGGAGGCCGCGACGGCCCCGATCCCGAACGCAACTTTTTGTACGTTTTCGGTGGACTGGGTGGAAACCGCCCCAATCAGACCGAGCGTGTCCAGATAGACGTGCGGGTTCAACCATGTCAGCGCAAGGCATACCCAGATTGTAGAGCCAAGGTTTACGGGTTTCGAAGACATGGCCAATTGATCACCACCCTTATAGGCCGCGATGAAACGCGTAAGCCCGTAAAGTGTTAGAAAAGCTGCGCCGCCAAGGCTCATAATTCCGGGAAGGGACGGGAATAGCGTGGCGATAGCGCCAAACCCGACGACGCCTGCCGTGATAAGTAATGCATCTGACACTGCGCATGTCAGGCAGACCCAGAATACATGCCTGCGCATAATGCCCTGCTTCAAGACAAACGCGTTTTGCGCACCGATGGCGAGGATCAAGGCGAATGACGTTAAGAAACCTGTCGTGGCCGCGGAAATCACTTAGTAGAAACGGGCTTGGCCCTAGCGGCGATTTCTTTTTTAGTTGGGGGTATGACCAAACCTGCGGAAATCACCAGTTTGGCGGCATCTTCAACGGTCATATCCAGAATAATGACGTCTTTGCGTGGCACGAACAACAAGAAGCCCGATGTCGGGTTTGGGGTCGTTGGCAAGAACACAGACAGCATTTCACTTTCGCCAGTCTTCTCCAAAATCTCTCCCTTTGAGGCTGTTGAGATAAACGCGATCGCCCATATCCCTTTGCGGGGGTACTCGATCATGCAGGCGTTCTGGAAGTTAGAGTTGGACTGGCTAAGAACGGTCTCGACGATTTGTTTCAGACCATTGTAAACGGACCGAACGACCGGTGTTCGACTAACGATACCTTCCCAAAGCCGTATAATCTGGCGACCAAACAAACCTTTGGTTAACGAGCCGATAATTGCGGTCGAGATCAGGAAAATAACAACGCCGAAGCCGGGGATATCCTGTCCTAGATAGGTGCTCGGATTATAGAGACTTGGCACCAACGGTACGATGCGTGCGTCAATGAAGGTTATAACTGACCATAACAAATAGATCGTGATCACCACGGGGGCAACGATGATGAGGCCCGTGAAAAAGTTGCTCCGCAATCGCTGCATCAGCGTTTGTTTAGGAGTGATACTTTTAGTATATTTATTTTTGCGCGTCATGCTTTTCCCCGTTCTTGTTAACGATAGTTAAGGAATGTTGTTAACAAGAACAATAACCCTTTACGATTTAAGTGCTTTTGCGATTTTTGTGGCAAGCTGCGCATTATTTTTCACCAACGCAATATTGCATTTAAGCGAGCGCCCCTCCGTCAGCTCATATATGCGTTGCAAAAGGAACGGGGTCACTGATTTTGCGGCCACACCTTGCACGCGGGCCTCATCAATAGCCTGATCAATAACAGGGGCCATTTCCGCATTCGGGATTTCATCAGCCGAGGGGACAGGGTTGGCAACAAACATCCCCCCCTCCAGACCAAGCGTTTCACGCATAACGTAAGCTGCGGCAATTTCCTCGGCGGTATCTGCACGTAACGGGGATTGCAGGCCTGAGGAGCGCGACCAGAAAGCCGGGAATTCGTCTTGTTGATAGGTCACAACCGGAACACCGCGTGTTTCAAGAATTTCGAGGGTTTTAGGTAAGTCGAGGATCGCTTTTGCACCCGCACCAACCACGATTACCGGTGTTTTGGCCAGCTCTTCCAAGTCCGCTGAAATATCAAAAGTTTGCTCGGCGCCGCGATGCACCCCGCCGATACCGCCGGTGGCAAAGACTTTTATGCCCGCAAGATGCGCACAGATCATAGTTGCCGCCACCGTCGTTGCACCGGTTTTGCCGTTAGCGACGGCAAACGCCAGATCCGCGCGGGAAAGTTTCAGAACATCGGTGCTTTGCGCCAATTCCTCCAGTCGCTCATCCGACAGGCCGATGTGGATGGACCCACCCATGATGGCAATCGTTGCAGGGCTCGCACCTTGGCTGCGAATTTCCGCCTCGATCATCCGCGCCGTTTCAACGTTTTGCGGGTAGGGCATCCCGTGGGTGATAATGGTGGACTCCAACGCCACGATAGGGGTGTCGGCGGCCATCGCGGCCATAACTTCGGGCGAAAAAGAGAGGGGCAGTTTCATTTCGTATCTTTCATTACGTGATCGGCCGCAGCCTTGACTGCCGTTTCCATAATTTCACGCAAGCCCAATGTCGATGCTATTTCTGCACCAACAAATGCCGCGAGGAATACATCACCAGCCCCCGTTGTGGTTTTGGCCTCTACTTGTGGCGGGCTGACGGCAATCACACCGTTTGCATCACAAAGCGCACTTGCGTTCGGGCCATCCGTAACAATGGCCCTATGCGCCCCAAGCTGACAGAGCGCCTCGCTGGCTTCACGGCTGTCGGCCAAGGTGCGGTTGCAAAGGATTTCAGCCTCGCCTTTGTTAACGAACAACGTGGCAGATTGCGCTTTTAAGGCCGCCCGCATGCGTTCTGCTTTGCCCGGACTTGCAGGGACAAATGATAAGTGCGCGGCGTCGAAATCCCGGTTTTCGGCAATCGATACCAGTGTGGATACGGGCAGGTTCCCGTCGATCACAACAGATCCTTGCCATGGGGTATCGGCCGTTCCTAAACGACCATCGCGCACAGGGGCCAAAATCAGGTCTCCGGCCTTTTCCAGTGAGGCGCAATCTGCAATCGCACCAAAAACCACACCGGATGTGGTCTCGATGGCTAGATAATTGTCGGTCGGGTCATCTACACGCGTGATATATTGGCAATCAACCCCTGCGGTTTCCAGTTTGGCGATCAACTCTTCGCCCTGCGCATCGTTGCCTATGGAGGTTAATAATGCGGCGGGCTGTCCGCGCTCAACCAAGGCCAACGCGATGTTAAGGGCGACCCCGCCGGGGCGACGGCGAATAATTCCGGCGACATCGTTTCCGGGCTGCATTTCACAACTGGCACTGGCGATGATATCCCAAAGGGCGGAGCCAATACATAAAACCGGCGCGGCGGCACTTTTCTGCATATTCAAACCCGTGATTAAAAAGCGTTTATCCGATTTTAAGAGTTCTGTGTGACGTTGCAATCCCTAGCGAAACGAAAGTACAGCGTATGAATATTTGGATTGGTCAAGATATTCGGGCTGTTTACCACGCGTATTGTTTGGAGCATGCCGAAGTACCTTTCATCCGCGATTTTGGTAATTTATCCGTTTCTGCTATGAGTAACCTCTAAACAAAAACAAAAGGGGATATATAATGGACGCTCAGACAAATACGTTTCTGCTCAACATGTATACCAGCATAATCGGAAACACCCTCAGAACGGTATTCTTTGGTCTAGTTGCAACGATGGCAATCATCGTATTCGCCGACGTTTCACAATACAAAATCGCGCTTACAATATTGATACTTGGGCTCACCATATTCGGTGTGCTGCGGTCACGCGGGCCAATTGATATGCTTGAGGAGTTGTCAAAAGATCTGACTGCAGACTTTGGCGATTCCAATTACGGAAAAGCATTGGAAAAGACTCCGTTCAGCATGTTCAAGATTGTCATATTGGTTACGCTACTGGCAATCGCGGTAACCCAAATTTGGGTTCTGTGGTAAAACGGACGATACAAACGATAAATTGGCGCGCGGATCGGTATTTTTGCGGGCCAGTTTAGCTACCGATACAATGCTTTTAATGCCGTCGAAGATTTCCGGCATACAATAACAATAAATGTTGCGAGCTCGCTTTCCATGATAGCGGTTGCGCCGAGCGAAGCGAGGCTTGGCCCAACCGAACAGGGCGGGAGCGTTGCGTTATAATAAGGAGGCCTCGCTTCGCTCGGCGACTGCGCGCGATCTAGGGGTTGCATTCCCTAACAGGGTAAGCTATTTGGCGCTCACTATAAATCCACAGGCGGGGTTGCGGCACTTGGGGGAGAAATCCTTGAGCGTCCACCGGTTGGGGCCAATACTGGCGCCTTCTCCCTGCTGAGGCTAAACCGGAAAGGTATACGACAATGGCTCTACCCGAGTTCACATTGCGCCAGCTATTGGAAGCAGGCGTTCACTTTGGTCACCAGACACACCGCTGGAATCCCCGCATGGGCCGTTATATTTACGGCGCGCGCAATGGCATCCACATTCTGGATCTTACACAGACTGTTCCTATGCTCGACGCAGCTTTGGCGGCTGTTCAGGCGGTTGCTGCCAAAGGTGGCCGCATTTTGTTCGTTGGCACAAAACGCCAAGCACAAAAAGGTATCGCTGATGCGGCTGAGCGTTCAGCACAATATTACATGAACCACCGTTGGTTGGGTGGCACGTTGACAAACTGGCAGACTATTTCCAAGTCGATCACACGCCTGAAAAATCTGGACGAGCGTCTGGAATCCGGTGTTGAAGGTCTGACCAAGAAAGAGCTTCTGAAGATGACTCGCGAGCAGGGCAAACTGCAAGCCTCCCTTGGTGGTATCCGCGAAATGGGCGGCGTTCCTGACATCATGTTTGTTATCGACACAAACAAAGAAGCGCTGGCGATTGCCGAGGCGAACAAGCTGGGCATTCCTGTGATTGCTGTTGTTGACAGCAACTCCAACCCTATTGGCATCGACTTCCCGATCCCGGGCAACGATGATGCGGCGCGTGCAATTGCACTTTACACCGACCTGATCGCGCGTGCAGCGCTTGACGGTATGGCTGCCAACCTTGGTGCCTCGGGTGTTGATCTTGGCGCAATGGAAGAAGCTCCGGTTGAAGAAGCCGTTACTGAAGAAGTTGCCGCAACAGAAACGCCTGCTGCCACAGAAGAAAAACCAGCCGCCGAATAAGGCCTTTGGTTCTGGTCTGCCGCTTGTAATACCCAGCGGCAGACACAAATGAATTTCCCTAGCGTCCAGGCTACCCGCTTACGGCGCCGAAATACTTAAGGAGAGCTGTGATGGCAATCACTGCAAAAATGGTTAAGGAGCTGCGCGACGCAACAGCCGCAGGCATGATGGACGCGAAAAAAGCGTTGGTCGCAACAAATGGTGACATGGAGGCCGCGGTTGACTGGCTTCGCACCAAAGGTTTGGCAAAAGCTGCAAAGAAAGCGGAGCGCACGGCGGCTGAAGGCCTTGTTGGCGTTGCGGTTGAAGGCGGCGTTGGTGTTGCGGTCGAGGTTAACTCTGAAACCGACTTTGTTGCTAAAAATGCTGAATTCCAGGGTATGGTTTCGGACATCACGAAAGTTGCGCTTGGCGCAGCTGACATCGACGCACTGAATGCCGCTGACCTTGGCGGTATGTCTGTTGCGGACGTTGTTATCGCTAAAGTCAGCACAATCGGCGAGAACATGTCCGTTCGCCGTATGGCACGCGTCGAGGGTGACTCGGTTGCGGCGTACGTCCACAACGCGGCGGCTGACGGGCTTGGCCTGATCGGTGTGTTGGTTGCAGTAAAAGGCAATGACGAAAGCGGTATTGCAAAGCAGATCGCTATGCACATTGCCGCGACGAACCCTGCATCCCTGTCCGAAGCGGATATGGACGCGGACGTTGTTGCACGCGAAGAAAAAGTTCTGACCGAGCAGGCGAAAGAATCCGGCAAGCCTGACAACATTATTCAGGGCATGATCAAAGGTCGCATGAAGAAATTCTTCCAGGAGGTTACACTTCTGAACCAGAAATTCGTTATGAACCCTGACATCACTGTTGCGCAGGCAGCCAAAGATGCCGGCGTCGAGGTTGTTGCGTTTGCTCGTATTCAAGTTGGCGAAGGCATTGAAAAGGTCGAAGAAGATTTTGCGGCTGAAGTTGCAAAAACCATGGGTGGCTAAAGGGCCAACCGGTTAAAGTTTAGGGCGTCGTGATTTGAATGGTTACGGCGCCCTTTTTTGTCGTTGAAATCGCACCGGTTTTCAGCCATCTTACCGCAAATCACAAACAGGAGATTCTAGCGATGCCGGATGTGGATATAACAGCCAAACCGCCGTATAACCGTGTGCTTTTAAAGATTTCAGGCGAGGCATTGATGGGCGACCAGCAGTTCGGTCTGCACCCGCCAACCGTCGAGCGGATCGCGAAAGAAATCAAGAAAGTTCGCGATGCAGGCGTTGAAGTGTGTCTGGTTATCGGGGGCGGAAATATTTTCCGGGGCTTGCAAGGCAGCGCACAGGGAATGGAGCGCACGACCGCCGATTATATGGGCATGTTGGCCACGGTCATGAACGCCTTGGCCATGCAGAGCGCGCTCGAGGCGCTGGATATTCACACACGCGTCGTCTCGGCTATCCCGATGGATCAGGTTTGCGAGCCCTACCTTCGCCGCCGCGCCGTTCGCCATCTGGAAAAGAAACGCGTAGTTATTTTTGCGGCCGGAACGGGTAATCCGTATTTCACAACGGACACGGCTGCAACGTTGCGCGCCTCGGAAATGAAGTGCGATGCGATCTTTAAGGCGACGCAGGTTGACGGGATTTACGACAGTGACCCTAAAACCAATCCGGATGCAAAACGTTACGACCGTGTGAGCTATGATACTGTGTTGCAGAAAAACCTGAAGGTGATGGATGCATCCGCGATTGCACTGGCACGCGATAACGGGTTGCCGATAATTGTGTTCTCATTAGATACGCCGGGCGGATTTTTGAGCATTTTGCATGGTAAAGGCAAGTTTACCATCGTAGAACCTAGTTAAACATTCCGCAGGAGACAAAACATGTCTGATGAAATCGAAGACGTTGATCTGGACGATCTGGAAAAACGTATGGCAGGGGCGTTGAACGCGCTTAAACACGACTTCAATTCGCTGCGGACGGGCAGGGCGTCTGCCTCGATGCTTGATGCGATTATGGTGGATGCTTACGGCAGTAAAACGCCGATCAATCAGGTGGCAACAATCAAAGTGCCGGACCCTCGTATGGTTTCTGTTAACGTCTGGGATAAAGGCATGGTTGTCGCGGTGGATAAAGCTATCCGCCAATCTGGCTTGGGCTTGAACCCTGTGATGGACGGCACAACATTGCGTTTGCCTATTCCTGAATTGAACGAGGAACGCCGTCGCGATCTCTCCAAGCTTGCTGGCCAATACGGCGAAAAAGCCCGAATTTCTGTGCGGAATGTACGTCGTGATGGCATGGATCATCTGAAAAAACTCAAAGAGTCGATGGGCGAAGATGACCAGAAATTGTGGCATGACGAAATTCAGGAACTGACCGACAAAGCGATTTCCAACATCGACAAGACGCTTGAAACGAAACAAGAAGAAATCATGAAAGTCTAGTTTGAACACTGTGGGCAGTATAATATGCAGGACAATATAATGAGCGGTAAGGCGAATAAATTTCTCGATCTTGGTACACGTATTTTGTCTGCCATTGTCATGATTGCGATCTCCGTTACTGCTTTTTGGCTGGGCGGGTACTGGGCGATCGGATTCATCGGACTCGGCGCGCTGGTTTTGCTGTGGGAATTCCACACAATGCTGCGCCATGAAGAGGTGCGCGGCAAAATTGATCTGGCTATCATGGGCGGATCGGCAGTTTTATCGGTATACGCGACATTCACCTATGGCTGGATTTTGGGCGCGGCGGTATTAATTGTCGGCGCGGCAGCTTTGTACAAAAGCGACCACGAAAACTGGTTCTGGTTGTCGTCGGGCCTGCTGTACATAGGGGCATCGATGACCGCGATGCTGATGATTTTCCTGTCACCGGAACACGGTTTATTTGATGTGTTCTGGGTGGTTTTAATCGTCGCCTTGGCGGATATCGGTGGCTATTTCGCTGGCCGGATTATTGGCGGCCCTAAACTGTGGCCTGCGGTTAGCCCCAAGAAAACATGGGCCGGAACGATCGCTGGTTGGTGCTTGGCAATAGTTGCGGGGGCGCTTTTAGGATGGTTTGGACCAGAACCCGTCATGCGCTCGCTGGTGATCAGCTTTGTCATCGCTGTGGCCT
>CAKZNY010000088.1 GCA_937132145.1 uncultured Paracoccaceae bacterium
AATGCCGTTGATAACCCGCCTGTCGTCCACCCGTTTCACACCACGGCTCTTGTTTTGCAGCATACAGAGACCTCAGCATAACTCAATTTTTCGTGAATTTTCAGAATTTTATCCAACAAAAACAATAGTGAAATTTCCCACAATTGGAAAAGCGGGTGTTATGCTGAGGTCTCCATGAATAGCCCCTAGTTTCCTAGACGCCTTCTTGTTTCATTTTTTGCTGTCTTTCGAACTCTACAGGCGACAGCATCCCGTTTCTAGCGTGTTTACGTTTCGGGTTGTAGAACATTTCGATATAATCGAACACATCCCGCCTTGCCTCTTCTCTGGTTTTGTATGTGCGCCGCCGGATGCGTTCCCGTTTCAACAGATTGAAAAAACTTTCGGCGACGGCATTATCATGGCAGTTTCCTCGGCGACTCATACTGTGTCCCAGATTGTGATGCTTTAGAAATGACGCCCATTCCAAGCTGGTGAACTGGCTGCCCTGATCAGAATGCACCAAGACTTTGTCGGCAGGTTTTCTACGCCAGACAGCCATCAGCAAAGCCTGCAACACCAGATCAGTTGGTTGGCGGGATTGCATGGCCCAGCCGACAACTTTGCGGGAATACAGATCAATGATTACCGCCAAATACGAATAACCCTCATATGTTTTGATGTAGGTAATATCGGTCACCCAAACATGGTCAGGCGAATCAACATCAAACTGACGGTTCAGCGAATTATCCACCACGACAGATGGCTTGCCCCCATACTTGCCAGGGCGGCGTTTGTAGCCAATCTGGGCCTTGATGTCCGCCAGTCGGGCCAGACGCGCTACACGGTTCGGGCTGCAAGTCTCACCCAAATCACATAAGTCATCGTGCAATTTGCGATACCCATAAACTTTGCCGCTATTTTTCCACGCTTCTTTGATCAATTAGGTCTGGCCTGTATCCTCGCTGGCTCTTTTGCAAAGAGGGTTCTTCAGCCACGCATAAAAACCACTGGGGTGGACGCGCAGGCAGCGACACATTGCCCGGATGGCAAACATCGGACGATGCTTTTCAATAAACGTGTACCTCATTTTGCATCCTTGGCGAAGTACACTGTGGCCTTTTTTAGGATATCACGCTCCTCAGTGACCCGAAGCAGCTCTGCCTTTAACCCCCGTATCTCGGCACTCTGATCCGCACCTACCTTAGCTTCTTTAGCAGGCTTGGAAAATCGCGCCTTCCAAGTATAAAGCGACTTTGTGCAAATCCCCAGCCGCTCAGCCACCTCACTAACGGCATAACCACGATCAACCACCTGTGCGACCGCATCGCGCCTAAACTCTTCTGTAAATCTGTTTCTGGACATAACATCCTCCTTGCTTCTAAAATTACCAAGCAAGGTGTCTACAAATCTAGGGGCTATTCACTTACGATGATTGCTACGCATTCATCTATCGTGCAGCGCAAGGCCGAACTGA
>CAKZNY010000089.1 GCA_937132145.1 uncultured Paracoccaceae bacterium
GAGGATAAAATCGCACCTTCGGATTGGCGCAAACATCTGGGGCATTCCACATCTGCGCTGGTCAACGCATCTACTTGGGGGTTGATGCTGACCGGGAAGGTGCTGGATGACAGCGGCGCGCGCGTCGTTGGAGCGATAAAATCTGTCGTGAAGCGGTTGGGCGAACCCGTTATCCGCAAAGCTGTTGGGCAGGCAATGCGTGAAATGGGGCGGCAGTTTGTTCTGGGCGAGACGATCAACAGTGCGCTTAAGAATGCCAAAGTAAACGAAGCCGCTGGATATACGTATTCCTACGATATGCTTGGCGAAGCCGCGCGAACCGAGGCGGATGCCAAACGGTATTACCTATCCTATTCTGCCGCAATTTCCGCGATGGCGGGGGCGTGCACACATGCCGACATCCGTGAAAATCCGGGCATTTCTGTGAAGCTGTCTGCCTTACACCCTCGCTACGAGGTTGGGCAGCGGGATCGCGTGATGGCGGAGCTGGTACCTCGCGTTCGGGCCTTGGCCTTATTGGCGAAAGCGGCGGGTATGGGGTTTAATATCGACGCTGAAGAAGCTGATCGTTTGGAGCTTTCAACCGAAGTTATCGCCGAAGTCTTGCGTGATCCAGCGCTGGCGAACTGGGAAGGGTTTGGGGTTGTTGTTCAAGCTTACGGGTTGCGCGCGGGACCACTGCTCGATTGGCTGTACAGTTTGGCTGAATCGCTGGATCGCAAGATTATGGTGCGCTTGGTCAAAGGCGCTTATTGGGACACGGAGATCAAGTTGGCACAGACATTGGGCCTCGACGGGTTTCCGGTTTTCAGCCGGAAGGCGGCGACCGACGTCTCCTATATCTCCAATGCGCGCAAGCTGTTGAACATGCGGGACCGCATTTATCCGCAGTTTGCCACACATAATGCCCATACCGTTGCGGCCATTCTGGAGATGGCGGGGGATGCTCGGGGGTTTGAATTTCAGCGCCTCCACGGCATGGGCGAGAACCTGCACAGCGTGGTGATGGAGCAGGCGCAAACGCGTTGCCGTATCTATGCACCCGTCGGGGAACACCGTGATTTGCTGGCGTATCTCGTTCGCCGCTTGTTGGAGAACGGCGCAAACAGTTCCTTCGTAAATCAGGTCGTTGATGATGCGGTTCCTGCAAGCGAAGTGGCTGCCGATCCGTTTTTGCAAGTCGAGGCGCATGTTGATGCTGTTCAAAACCCCTATATAGCAAAGCCTTCTGAAATATTCGGTGCAGCGCGCGTTAATGCACGGGGGTGGGATTTAACCGACTTGAATGATTTGCGCCGGATAGAAGCCGCGCGTGCAAAACATAAGGTAGCACTGTTCCATG
>CAKZNY010000090.1 GCA_937132145.1 uncultured Paracoccaceae bacterium
AGATAACCTAAAAAGGGGTTATGATGGGAAGCATGAGAAAGAGTCGTCTAAGTCATTAGACCCGATTCACAATAGCACGATATAGCGATTGACGCAGGTGTGCTTCCTCTAATTTTCAGATTGTCTTGAGGTTCATATTTGCGAGCGCCCCTACGTTTTTTGCAATCATGTTTGTCATGCCGTTTCCCCTATCAATGTCAGCGAAAATCTTGAATTTTTTCATCCGCCCGATGGCGTGTTCTACGCCAATGCGCAGGCCGGAATGCCAAGTGTTATAGCCTTTTTCATCTGCCCCAAGTGGGTGGTTCTTCGATGCTTTCAGCGGTGTTTCAAACGCGGTGCCCAGATAGCCAAGATCGGTCAGAACCAGCGTATCAGGCGGGCGCTCCAGGCGGCTTTCATCAAAAATCCGCTTATCATGTTTGCGTCCTTCTTGGGCTGGCCCAACTGCCAGAATGCGCTTGGAATTATCGGTGATGATCTGGTGTTTGGCGGTGTGCCGTTTCTTTTTCCCTGAATATTTTGCGCGGCGTTCTGATGGTTTTTTAGGCCGTTGAATAGGCCGCTCGGTGCCATCTATCATCAGATAAACAAGGGTGTCGAGCTCATCCTGCGAGAGCCTGATTTTACGTTCGGGCAGTCGAAAATGACCTGCCATAAGCCGCGTCATCCGCTGATTGCAACGGCAAACCGTTGGCGATGAAACACTGAAAACCAGCCCCAAAAAAACATGGCTAGTGTAAGTGCGATAATAAATCAGGCACAGCAAAAGCTGCTCTTCAAACGAAAGTTGATACTTCATACCCGCACCAATCGCTCGTTGGCGCGATCTGCGGCTTAAGCGTTTTGTCTCGCTGGCCTGCCAAACGGGCAGGAGCTGGGCTGACAGGACCTCAAAATCGCTCAGGCGAACTCCGGATAAACGGAAGAATAAATCAGGGCGGGAACGCAAGACCTTCAAAACTTTCAAACGAGAACCCTCCAGTGTTGTGTTGCGCCTAGCCTAACAGATTTCTAGCTTATTGTGCAGCGGGTCTATTGAATAAGGGAGGGTTTCTGTCTCATCGTAACCACTAAGGAGTGAAGATGAGACAGAAACCCGGAACACGACGCACCGCGTCGGAGAAGATTATCAAAGACATCCAGCGAGCTACCCGCAAGCAGTATTCAGCGGAGGAGAAGATCAGGATTGTTCTTGATGGCCTTCGTGGCGAGGATAGCATTGCCGAGTTGTGCCGCCGAGAAGGCATATCTCAGGGCATTTACTACAAATGGTCGAAGGACTTCATGGAGGCTGGCAAACGGCGGCTTGCTGGTGACACGGCCCGTGCTGCAACTACGGATGAAGTCAAAGACCTTCGCCGTGAATCCCGCGAGCTGAAAGAAGTCGTTGCCGAGCAAACGCTGGAATTGCGGCTTCTCAAAAAAAGCATGATCGGGGATGGGGGAGAAGACGTATGAGGTATCCCGCATCAGAGAAGTTGGAAATCATCCGGCTGGTGGAAAGTTCATATCTTCCAGCAAAGCAAACTTTGGACAGGTTGGGCATTCCCAGAACCACGTTCTATCGTTGGTATGATCGGTATTTGACACGTGGAGAGGCGGGACTGAAGGATCGCTCCCCCAAGCCCAAACATGTCTGGAACCGCATTCCTGATGATATTCGGGACCGGATCGTGAAACTGGCGCTGGAGGTGCCCGAACTATCACCGCGCGAACTGGCGGTGCGTTTTAGCGACACAGAAAGGTATTTTGTATCAGAGGCGTCCGTATATCGCATACTGAAAGCCCATGATTTGATCACCAGCCCTGCATTCATTGTAATCAAAGCTGCCAGTGAGTTCAGGGACAAGACCACAGCCATTAACCAGCTATGGCAGACAGACTTCACCTACCTGAAGGTCATTGGCTGGGGCTGGTTCTACCTGTCCACAATCTTGGATGATTACAGCCGCTATATCATTGCCTGGAAGCTGTGTACCAACATGAAAGCAGGTGATGTTACAGATACACTAGAACTGGCGTTGCAAGCTTCAGGCTGTGATCAGGCTCATGTCGTCCACAAACCACGCCTGCTCAGTGACAACGGCTCCAGCTATGTCTCCGGTGAATTGGCTGAATGGCTGGGCGACAAAGGCATGGATCATGTTCGGGGCGCACCCTATCATCCGCAAACCCAAGGCAAGATCGAGCGGTGGCATCAGACCCTCAAAAACCGCATTCTGTTAGAAAATTACTTCTACCCGGCAGATCTACAAAACCAGATCGAAGCCTTCGTCGATCACTACAATCACCAGCGTTACCACGAAAGCATCCAGAACCTTACACCCGCCGACGTCTACTTCGGACGCGGCCAAGCCATTCTAAATCAACGCTCCTCTCGGTGATTTTTGCAAATCACCTGCCGGGCAGCGGAAAGGATCAAACGGAAAACTATGCAAACGCGACGCTTGCAACACCGCAAAGTCGCCGCCTAATATAACCCAACTGATGAGGCAGATACTCTCTTATTCTAAAGCCTAATCTGTGCCAAATACTCTGACGACGGACAGTATTAATACCTCGAGAACTGATGGAGGGGATACCTTCGTGCGTGTGTGCGCAAGGCTTGGCCTTTATTCACCCCCAACAATAAGATGCGTTGATGTTTTAGTTGGTGGTCAATACGGAAGTGAAGGAAAGGGGCACATAGCGGCATACCTCGCGAGAGAGTACGACGTTCT
>CAKZNY010000091.1 GCA_937132145.1 uncultured Paracoccaceae bacterium
ATGACGTCGGAAAGCTCCTTCTTCCAAAGGATCTGTCCGCGCCATTAGGCGAACAGCACTCTCTCCCTCCTTCTTTTTGTTTTGTTTTTGTGTTTCTCCAATTCTGGTCGCGGTCGAGCGAAGGGCGTTGCAGCGCCCTTCACCCGGCCAAGGCCCTCCAATCCAGCTGCAAGTTGCGGCCGGAGAGGAAACGCCTTCCCAGACTCATCGCATTTGATGAGCATAGATTGCGACAGAAAGTCGCTTGCACCTCCACATCCCGCTGACGGGTGCGAGGCTCCGACGAAAGAGCGCCTTTGAGCCGGTGAGATGCTAGATGGTGTTTGTTGTGAAACGAGGACGCGTTGGAGATTACGGGGCGGTGGGGAATCGGTCGCTGGCGCCTCAGGCAGCAAGCCAGATTTGGTTGCTAACCTAGACAATCGGCAAGAAACCAGCCGCCATACAACCCGATCCAGCAGCATCTTTGTGCATTAGAAACAGCAGCCTAGCAGGTCCTTTGCCCCAATAGGGGCTTTCAGCTATCACTATAGCTCCCGGACGTTAAATAATTATCGTATCGTATCGTATCGTATCGTATCGAAACAAACCCCGTAGACTTTGCAACGGCTGCTGGGCGGGAAAATGTTAAATTGTGGTATTTACTTCGAGTCATTTCAAGTATTTCAAGTTGTCGGCGAGATGAACTTACTTGATACAATGGGGTGGTCTAACTTATTTGACTTACTTGATATACTTGAATTGATACTTGAATTGATTGCAGCGCTGGTTGGGACTCATCGGTCACTAGCCATGAGCACGCTGTTCTGCGCGTTGCGCTGGGGTTTGACGGCCCAGAAGCGGCTTTTGGCTAGGATTTGGCTGTTTGCAAGTGAATTTAACTAAGTTCAACGCATAATTACAAGGTCAAACCCCAGCCCTCCCTATGGCAACTCTTATCTGGCGCCGGGCACACTACATGTAGCAATGCTTGCAGCCTTGCACTCCTCCTGTGCAAATTGGTCTACGTCCAGTTGCCTCAGTGCCTGGCGAAGAAACTCCTCGCGCCGTTGGTTCAGAAGTTCGGGTGTTAGGTCGGGACGACCTTGCTCGGCCATCACGGGCTGAACTGAACCCATGTTTGGCGGGCTGGCGAGCGCCGCTACCACGTCCCAGTACGCCACGTCCGGCGCGAGACGCCCGCACTCATGCTCCCATCCAGACAGGACCTCTGTCACAGTGGATAATCCATAGAAGAGCGCAGCATCGAAACGAACGGATCCCAGGTCAATCCCTGGGCAGCCAAGACCGGAAGCGTCCCAATCAAGTATTGCCGTCACATCAGTACCTTCCCACAACATGTTGCCTTGCCACAGATCGCCGTGAACAAACGCCACCCTTGTGTCGGTGGGTTTATACCTCTCAACCGCTTCCGCTGCCCTCGCTAGCATTGCCGGGGCTTTACGCGTTCGCCTCAATGCGGCCCAGTCGACATCGTCAATCGGCCCCGCCCGTGGCGGCAGGCTGGCCGAAGTGGGAACATCGACGGCGCTAATCCTCGCAGCGGTCGCGCCCATCATCCGTAGTCGTTTGCGGTCGGGCTCAACAGGTACTCGGCTGGACCCGGCCATATATGAGGTCAGCGCGACCGCAAATCCAGATGCTTCGCCTTCATCGTGACCAAGTACTTTCGG
>CAKZNY010000092.1 GCA_937132145.1 uncultured Paracoccaceae bacterium
GCGCGCCATCCACGACGGCGACGCCCCCGACCGCATGATTTACGGTGTCGCGAAAGTCGAGGAAGCGAAATCATTGATCGACGACGGCATTCCGGTCGCCCCGCTTCCTTGGGGCAACAAAAAAACCAATTAACATTAAAATTTAACGTGTACGAAATTTGGCAGACATATTATTTGTCGCCTTGGCGAATACCGGATTGCTTTGAGGCCGCTTGGCGCTAACATTGTGCGCAAAGCGAGGGATGCTATGAACGATCATGTGACCACACATCAGGCATCGGATGATGCGCGGAATGCGGACATTCGGATTTACGTAAACGGCGACATTGTGCACCGTGATCAGGCTAAGGTTTCTGTCTATGACAGCGGCTTTATGCTGGGTGATGGCATCTGGGAAGGCTTGCGCCTTTATGCAGGCAAGTGGGCGTTTCTGGGCGAACATATGGACCGTTTGTTCGAAGCCTCGCTGGCGATTGATCTCGATATCGGCATGGATCGAGCAGGCGTGGTTGCAGCGTTAGAGGCGACACGGATTGCCAACGGGATGGAGGCGGACGCCCACGCACGGCTGATGATTACACGCGGGGTGAAGGACAAGCCGTTTCAGCATCCATCGCTTTCCACCAGCGGGCCAACGATGGTGATTATTTGCGAGCATTCCAAGCCCTCTATCCCCCGCCCGATCCGTCTGGCGACTGTTCCCCATATGCGCGGGTTGCCGATGACGCAGGACCCGAAGTTGAACTCGCATTCCAAGCTGAACTGCATTCTGGCGTGTATCGCCGCCGAGAAAGCCGGCGCGGACGAGGCCTTGATGCTCGACGTTAACGGATTTGTTAATACGACCAATGCATGCAACTTTTTCATCGTGAAGAAGGGCGCGGTTTGGACCTCCACCGGGGATTACTGCATGAACGGGATCACGCGCCAAAAGGTGATTGATGTGTGTCGCGCCGAGGGCATTCCGGTGTTCGAGCGGAATTTTTCGCTGGTCGATACCTACAGCGCGGACGAGGCGTTTTTGACGGGAACGTTCGGGGCGCAGACGCCTGTGGCCGATTTGGATGGGCGCCAAATCGGGAGTGGTAAGTTGGGGCCGATCACAAAGCGTATTCGGGAATTGTATAAGGAACTTGTTGCCAAGGACGTGGCCTGATGCGGATTGCCATGTGGTCAGGCCCACGCAACTTGTCAACGGCGATGATGTACGCGTTTGGCGCGCGGGATGACTGCGCGATTTGGGACGAGCCGTTCTATGCAGCCTACCTTGCGGAAACGGGATTGAACCACCCCATGCGGGCCGAAATTCTTGCGGCGGGGGAGGTTGATGCCCGCGTGGTCGCGGACCAGTGTCTTGGGGATATTCCAGACGGAAAATCGTTGTTTTATCAAAAGCATATGACGCACCATATGCTGCCCGCGTTTAATCGCGATTGGATGAACCACGCAACAAACATCTTTCTGATCCGTGATCCAGCCAAGGTTATCGCCAGCTATAATGCGAAACGCGAGAACCCGACGCTGGACGATATAGGGTTCAAGCAGCAGGCTGAAATATTCGACCAAATCGTTGCGACCAGCGGTGAAATTCCGGTTGTTATTGATACTGATGACTTGCTGGCTGACCCCGAAACCATGTTGCGAAATCTTTGTGATCGCATCGGGTTGGCGTTTCAGGAAAGCATGCTGCACTGGCCCCAAGGCGGGCATAAAGATGACGGGGCATGGGCCGCTCATTGGTATAAGTCGGTGTGGGAAAGCGACGGATTTGCCAAACCTGTGAAATCGGTTGCCAAATTGTCGGTTGAGGGTCGGGCCTTGTGTGAACGCGCGCGCCCCTATTACGAGAATTTGCGCGTACACCGCATAGACTAGCGTTAAACTCGCCTGCAAAATTTATTTGGACATTCCCCAAGGATAGCGCATTCTGCGGCGTCTAAGG
>CAKZNY010000093.1 GCA_937132145.1 uncultured Paracoccaceae bacterium
ATTTTGTGACATCCGTGCCGATCCCCTCGACGACACCGGCGAAATAGCTGCCCAGAATGTTTTTCCGTGGTTTTGTGATCCCGAAGATAAGCCGCAGGGGCAGCGCGAACCATTTCACCTGAAAGTTAAAACTCCGCATCTCGCAATCGGCTTTGGTCACCTCGGCGGCTCGCACCTTAACCAAAAGCTGGTTAGGTTTCGGCTTCGGTTTGTCAACCTCGGCCACATGCAATACATCCGGTGAGCCGTATTTTTTGTACACAACTGCTTTCATCGCTGCCTCCAATTCCTCGCGTTTGGACAACTTAGCGTGAGTGGGGCTAGCGCGCCACGAATTTCATAGACAGGTTAAGCACACACATTATGAAAGAGAGCTGTCATGTTTCGAAAAATTGTAATTACCCTGATGCTGTCAGTCATCGCACTGCCCGCCCTTGCCCAAACGGCAAGTCAAACGCGTGGCTGGCCAAACACGGATTTCACCAAATTCTCGGTTGATTTTGACGAGATCATATCAGGCGGCCCCGGTAAAGACGGCATTCCATCCCTCGCCAGTGTTGAGGTAGTGCCGGTTTCCGAGGTCACGTTTTCCGAACGTGAACCCGTTGTTACAGTGGAAATTGACGGCGCAATCCCGCGCGCATACCCCATCCGCTACCTCACGTGGCACGAGATTGCCAACGACGAACTTGGCGGCATCCCCATTGCCGTGACCTTCTGCCCGCTGTGTAATTCGGCGGTGGTGTTTGACCGTCGCCTTGACGGACAAGTGCTGGATTTTGGGGTTTCGGGCAACCTGCGGCACTCGGATATGATCATGTTTGACCGCCAGACCGACAGTTGGTGGCAGCAGATCACCGGCGAGGGGATTGTTGGCGAGATGACCGGAAAGCAACTGATCCAAATCGTTAGCTGGATGGAATCGCTTGGTGAATTTCGCGAGCGGAACCCTGACGGGGAGGTTATGGCCCAGCCGAGAAACTTCAACCGCATGTATGGGGCTAACCCCTATGCGGGCTATGATACCTCGCGCAGTCCGTTCCTGTATCGCGGCGAAAACCCACCCTTTGGCATAGAACCGCTGTCGCGTGTGATCCGGGTTGGCAACCGTGCATGGCCGCTGGAACGCCTTCAGAAAAACTACGAGATAACCGAGGCTGGTGTGCGTATAGTTTGGAAAGCCGGCATGGCCACAGCGCTTGGAAATCGGGTGATTGCGGATGCTAAGGACATTGGCAGTATTCGGGTTTATGACGCGGAAACAGGCGAAGACGTGCTTCACGAAGTCTCGTTCGCGTTTGCTTTCCATGCGTTTGCGCCGGACGGCGAATGGATGCTTGGGGATTGATCAAATGGCGATCCCGCACTCGATGCGGGATCACGCCTGTCGCAAATCGGTCGGTTTTATAGCAACGCGACACGAGTGCCGTTAGTCGGCCAGTTTCACCAACGCATGGCGTTTTTTGCCTGCGGACAGTTTGACGGTCTTGGCAATCGCTTCTGCCGACACCATCGTGCCCGCGTCCGTCACCACCACATCGTCCATCTTCGCGCCACCCGACGCAATCGTGCGCTTGGCCTCTTTACCCGAAGGTGCCAGACCGGATTTCACGTAAAGCTGCACGATGGAAATCCCGTTTTCGCCAATATCGGCGGCAGCAAGCGTTATAGTCGGCAGGTCATCGCCCACCCCGCCTTTTTCGAACACTTCTACGGCTGTGGCCGCCGCAGTGCTTGCTGCGGTTGCGCCGTGGGCCAGCGTTGTGACCTCGTTTGCCAGAATAATCTTGGCCTCGTTAATATCCGAGCCTTGCAGCGCGCCGAGGCGTTCGCACTCAACAATCGGCAGCTCCGTGTAAAGTTTCAGGAACCGTGTCACATCCGCATCCAGCGTATTGCGCCAGAACTGCCAGAACTCGTAGGGCGAGCGCATGTCGGCGTTCAGCCACACCGCCCCGTCCTGCGATTTGCCCATCTTTTTGCCATCCGCCGTGGTTAACAGCGGCGAGGTCAGCCCGAACACCGTGGCTTTCGACATGCGGCGGCTAAGGTCGATGCCGTTAACGATATTGCCCCATTGATCCGAGCCACCCAGTTGCAAAAGACACCCGAATTGTCGGTTAATCTCCATGAAATCATAGGCTTGCAGGATCATGTAGTTGAACTCCAGAAAGCTCAACGATTGTTCGCGATCCATGCGGGATTTAACACTTTCAAAGCTCAGCATCCGGTTAACCGAGAAATGCCGCCCCACATCGCGCAGGAATGTCAGGTAATTCAGCCCGTCCAGCCAATCCGCGTTGTTCAGCATCCGCGCGTCAGACGGGCCATCGCCAAACGTCACGTAATTGGCAAAAACCTGCTTGATCCCCGCAATATTCTCGGCGATCTGCGTGTCGTCCAGCAACGAGCGCTCATCCGAGCGAAACGACGGATCCCCCACCTTGGAGGTGCCGCCACCCATAAGAACCAGTGGCTGATGGCCGGTTTTTTGCAACCAGCGCAGCATCATGATCTGGATGAGCGACCCGACATGCAGCGATTTCGCCGTTGCATCAAACCCGATATACGCCGGAACAATGCCATTCATTAGCGCGTCATCAAGGCCTTCCATATCGGTGCAATCCGACAGGAAGCCACGGTCCTGCATCACGCGCAGAAATTCGCTTTTTGGCTTGTAGGTCATTGTTCCATTCCTATGTATAATTGGTGCGGCGATGTATAACGATTGATACGCGAAAGGGAAGGGTTTGCGCTTCAATTCCAGTGCTTGGAAGCGTAGCATCCGTACAGGAGGTGCGATTTGCGGCCATTTAACCAAAGTCTCGTTGTGTATGTCATCTGGTTACTGCTGCTTGGCGGCGGGGCATTTGCCATCTATGAGCGGCAATGGGAGACGCTTTTCGTGACGATTTTAACCTTCGCCCTGACCTTCGCTCCGCTGCAATTTCAACGGTTTTACCACGTCAAAATTCCGGTATTTTTCACATCGGCGATCATCGTATTCACCTATTCGGCGCTTTTTCTTGGCGAGATAGGTAACTTTTACGAACGCGTGTGGTGGTGGGACATCTTGCTGCACGGCGGCGCGGCCATCGGTTTCGGGCTTATCGGGTTCATTATGATTTTGATGCTGTTTCGGGGTGATAAATACGCAGCCCCGCCGATCGCACTGGCATGGTTTGCGTTTTGTTTTGCGATGACCATTGGCGTGTTGTGGGAAGTTTTCGAATTTGGCATGGATGCGTTATTCGGCCTGAACATGCAGAAATCCGGTTTGGCCGATACGATGTACGACCTGATCGTCGATACATTCGGGGCTTTTGTCGGCGCCAGCGCCGGGTTCTTCTACCTTAAAGGTCGATGGTTCGGCGGACTGGCAGGGATGATCAACGAGTTTGTCGAAACCAATCAGGATTTATTCGACAAAGATAAATAAAGATCACGCCGTAACCCGTTGGGAAACCTGAATATCTGCATAAATTGGTAAATGGTCCGACGCCACGCGGGATAGTTCCGAGTGATGCACCGCACCGTGCAGCAAATCCAGATCATTGCGCAAAATTATCCGGTCAAGCGAGGCCACTGGTCGCGAAGAATGGAAGCTCGGGCCGGGGGTGGAGACTATGTATTCATCCCCGAATTCATCAAGACTGCCACCGGGCCGCCACTCATTCAAATCGCCCATAATAAGCGTCGGTATTTGGGCATTCAGGCGTTGTATTTGACTGGTAACGGCACGGATTTGCTGCCGCCGGAACGAGCGCATCAAGGACAGATGCATGCCCACGATACGAAGGTGTTCGCCGTGCACAAAAATATCGGCGGATATTGCGCCGCGCGGTTCCAGCACCGGAATATCGTGGCGACGTTCAACCATCACCTCGGCGTCTTTTCGCACCAGAAGGGCGTTACCATGCCAGCCAATACTGTCGGGGCGCGTCGCGATTTCAACAACTTTCAGGTCGGTTTCACGCTCAATCATCTCGCGCGGAATGGTTGTCTCGCGCAGGCCCGTGCGGCGGTCAACTTCCTGTAAAGCCACCACATCGGCGTTGATTTCGTTAAGAATTTCCAGAATCCGTTCGGGGCGGCGCTTACGATCAAGCCCGACGCTTTTGCGAATATTATAAGATGCTACCCGGATCACTGCTCGCTCCGTTTTTTATTGTATCCCCTATATAGGGGCGGAGCGCCTGCATTTCAATTCACCGCCGTCTACGCCGCGCCCCTTGCTTGACGTTGAAATTCACATCAGGGATATCAACGATTTTGTTTAGCAGCGGAAACGGGTCCGTTGCATGCGGGATGCTGGAGGCATTGACGAAATGCTCTTGAAACATCGGCTCGATGGCGGTTTCGATTTTGTGGATTTTGTGCACAACTTCTTCGATTTCACGCCGCGCCGAGACGTTCAGCAACGCAATCCGCGCCCCTGTGCCCGCAGCATTTCCGGCCGAAACCACGTTTTCCAACGGGCAATCCGGTATCATCCCCAAAACCATCGCGTGCTTGGCCGAGATATGCGCCCCGAACGCTCCGGCCAGTGTCACACGGTTAACGGACTCGACACCCATCTTGTCCATCAACAACCGCGCCCCCGCATAAAGCGCGGCCTTGGCCAACTGGATCGCCCGAACGTCGCCGTTGGTGACCGTAATAAGGGGGCCGCCTGCGGCGGCGGCATCGTGTAGAACATAGGCATTCGTGCGGCCATCAGGGATGCAGCGCGGCGTTCCCGTTTGTTCCGCCGAGCCGATCAACCCGCTTGCATCCAGCAAGCCTGCCAGACGCATTTCGGCAATTACTTCGATAATACCTGATCCACAAATGCCGGTGATGCCACTGGACAGCGTTGCGGCCTCGAAGCCTTCTTCATTGGACCACAGATCGCAGCCGATAACCTTGAAGCGTGGCTCTTTGGTCACCGGATCAATCCGCACGTTTTCAATCGCACCGGGGGCGGCGCGTTGGCCAGACGAAATCTGTGCGCCCTCGAACGCCGGACCCGTGGGGGAAGAGCAAGCCAGAACCCGATCCTTGTTGCCCAGCAAAATCTCGGCGTTGGTGCCAACGTCAATGATCAACACCAGCTCGTCGGAATTATAGGGGGCCTCGGACAGCGCCACCGCTGCCGCATCCGCACCGACATGCCCCGCGATACAAGGCAGGATGTACAGGCGCGCTTCGGGGTGCATGACCATGTCTACTTCACTGGCCCAAAGCGATACCGCGCCCGAGCTTGCCAAAGCGAAGGGCGCTTGGCCTAGCTCCACCGGGTTGATGCCAAGGAACAGGTGGTGCATGATGGGGTTTCCGACCAGCACGGCCTCGACGATCAACTCGCGGTCAATTTCAGCCTCGGCCGAGACCTGCACGATCAGCGCGTTCATTGATTCGCGCACCACGCGGGTCAGATCCTCTTCGCCGCCAGGGTTCATCATCACATAAGATACGCGGCTCATCAGGTCTTCGCCGAACCGGATTTGCGGGTTCATGATGCCCGACGATGCCACAACCTCGCCGCTTTGCAGGTCGCACAGGTGTGCGGCAATCGTGGTGGACCCCAGATCAATCGCCAACCCGTAGATCGAGCCTTCATAGAACCCCGGCCAAACCTGCATAATATGCGCGGGACCTATTCCACTGTGGTGAATGGCGCAGGTGACTTTCCATTTCCCCTTGCGAAGGGCCGGTTGCAGCAGTTGTAACGTGCGTAAATCACTGCCCGCAACGTCCAGATCCCATTGCTCTTTCAGTGCCTTTTTCAAGCGCTCCAGATCGCCCGAGGGCTCGTGCATGTCGGGTTCCTGCACCTCGACATAATATAGCTTCGTCGCCGGTTCCATCGTGATTTCACGGGCCTCGGCACGTTTGCGCACGACTTGTTTGTGCACTTGGGATTCAGGGGGCACGTCGATCACAACGTCGGATTGCACCGTCGCCTGACAGCCCAACCGCCGCCCCTTGGGCAACCCGCGCAGGGTGTCGTATTTTTCCTCGACCGAGTTCCATTCCGAAAGTGCTGTGGCGGTAACGGTCACCCCGTGCTTGGCAAACGCACCAAATGCAGGCGTGATCTGGCATTTCGAACAAATCCCGCGCCCGCCACAAACACTATCGAGGTCCACACCCAGTTTTCGCGCCGCCGTCAGCACAGGCGTGCCCACAGGGAAGCGCCCGCGTTTGCCCGAAGGGGTAAATATGACCAGTGGATCGTCGCTCATTTCAGTATCTCGCAGATAGTTTCAGCGAGTAATACTATTTCTTACGCCAAGATTGAAAGGCGAATACGACGGTTTGGGGGATTGTTTGCGCCTAGCTGGAATGAGACGCCCATTCACACCGATCGAAATCGGCGTATTTCACCATGCCCTCGGTATTGCCTGCGGTGATAAGGCGCGAGCAGCCTTCGGCGTGTTCGGGGGTTTCAAATACACTCACGAATCCGTTTTGCGGAGCATCGGATTCGGTAGTGCAGAGGGTCTCGCCGGGCGCGAGTTCTTGAACTTTGCGGCCCGCATCGCCTGCATCAACCGCAAAAACATGGGTTAGCTGGGATTGGTTTGTGACGCAAAATCCGTTGACGGGGGCGGCCATCGCCATCTGGAAACTCGACAGATAGGCGATCACGTCGCGGCGGTCCTGCTCGTCTTTCAGGCGGAACTTCATCTTGGCTTTGGCCTTCGGGTCGTCCAGAAACGCCCGCAGAAAATCTTTCGGGTTGAACAGGTAGTTGAAAATATTCTCGCTATTCCAAACCAGACCCGCCGCGCCCGCCGCTCGCATGGATTTCCCATAGCTATATCCCTCAAAGGTGCCCGCTGTACGCCCGATCACATCGGTAAGTACCGGCCCAGCCTTGTTCTTCGCCCCTTCACCAACCTGGTGGCACGCGGTGCATTTGCGGAATATCTTCTCGCCAGCCGCCGCGTCTTGCGCCTGCACAGGGGCCGCTGCAAAAATGGCTAGGGATACGAAAGCGGCAATGTGGAAACGGCGCATGACGGAACCTCCGGTAATGAATTTGATGGGTAGTTTGCACATTTGCTGGCCATCTTGAAATACACCTCTGTTCACGATTTCATCACGCCTGCTCACAGGTTTTGTGACACGCCGTGTTCTACAGTTTACCTCAAGTTGTAATTTCATCGGCTAGGATAGGGCCACAAATCTAACGGAGGACATGATGAATAAATTTATTGCAGGAATTGCGTTGGCCGGTTCGATAACCATGACGACCGCAATCGCGCAGGATATGATGCCATTTGGCAACGACGAAGATGTTGAGTATGCGGCTCTGCTTTGGGATGTGATGACTGCATCCAATCTGGCTGGGGAGAATTCGATCCAGACTTACCCGTACGAGGGCATTGCGCCACACGGGATGATGTTGCAGACGTTTTACACCACGGGCACGATTAATGGCCACACAGGTGATCTGATCGTCAAGCGCAACTACGGCCCTGAAGGCGTGACCGAGGACGAGGTTCTGATGAACCCTGGTAAGCACCTCGGCGCGATCACCGTGATGTTCCGCCGCGAGGCAGGGTACGACGATGACAATCAGGACTGGTTCTGGGCGAAATTCCTGC
>CAKZNY010000094.1 GCA_937132145.1 uncultured Paracoccaceae bacterium
CGCAAGTGTGGAACCCGATGGATTACACCTCCGGTATGGCTACGTTAGTTGGGCGCGGTGTGATCATCTTTGGAATCATCATGTTAGGCGTAAGTATAAGGATGTTCAGGCGGCATAAAACATCTGTGGTTCCGAAGCGTACACCAGACAATATTATCACCTCTGGCCCGTATAAATACTCGCGCAATCCGATTTATGTCGCTGATGCGATTGTGCTGCTCGGGTATATTTTGACTATCGGGTCTGTCATATCCCTCGTCCTGATCCCCGCATTTGGCTGGGTGATCCGCAAACGGTTTATAGACGGCGAGGAGGCCGGCCTTCGCACCGAATTCGGGCAAGAGTACGAAGACTACTGCCAACAAACCCGACGCTGGCTTTAGGGGTTAATACCCGTTGGCGACTTGTAGTTCACGTACATATTTAATGATCAAGAGTAACTCGTCGTCGGTCACACCTTCGACCGGCGGCATATTGCCAAACCGCCAGTGGTGCGCGCGCACACCGTTTTTGGCCGCGTTCACAAACGCACTGTCGCCGTGGTGTCCGGCCTTGTAAAAGGCGTGCAGGAATGTCGGGCCGTTTTCAGTACCCGCGGCATTAATACCGTGACAGGCCGCGCAGCTTTCTTCGAATGCAATCTGGCCAGTTTGAGCGGCTTGCGAGAACTCCGGTATGATGATTGACGTGGCATCTTCACCGGCCTTGCTTGGTCCGATGAACAGAGTCCATGCAGCGTAAGATACACTGAGTATAAGCGCCAATGCGGCTAACATTTTGATGTTCATAATTACCTCTTTCCAGCCTTTTCGCCAGCCAATCCCTGAAGGATCGGGCAGTCTGGTCGCTCGTCGCCATGACATTTATCAACCAATTCTGACAAGGTCGCCTGCATGGCTTCAAGTTCCTTAATTTTATGCGCCATCTTGTCGAGATGCTCGCGTGCCATGACTTTAACGTCGGCGCTGGCGCGGTCCGTATCCTCGTAAAGGGATAGCAGGGTGCGGCAATCCTCGATGGTAAACCCGAGGCTCCTCGCCCGACTTAGGAACGCCAGTTTGTGCATGTGCGTTTCACTGAAATCGCGATAGCCGTTTTCCGCGCGATCAGGGGAAATCAGGCCGATGTCCTCGTAATAGCGGATCGTTTTTGCGGGCAGGCCGCTGTTGGTTGATGCTTCGCCAATGTTCATTTTGCCCTCCGGTTTCCAATGTTTCAACAGTAGAGAGCGGCCATATCTTCCATGCCGCGCTTCCCTTACGTTTGGGTCAATGTAGGCCTCCAGTCACTGTAAGGTCAAGGCGTAAATGCAGCTTTTTGAAAATCGTTATGGAATCGAGGGCTTGCCCACCGTATAAGGCCTTGAAACCAAAGCGGAGGCTGATGCCATGCGGACTGCGAAAATTGAACGTAAAACTGCCGAGACCGATATTTCTGTCGAGATTAATCTTGATGGAACGGGGATCTATGACAACCAGACGGGCGTCGGGTTTTTCGATCATATGCTGGACCAGCTTTCGCGCCACGCGCTGATTGATATGACCGTTCGCGCCAAGGGTGATTTGCACATTGACGACCACCACACGGTTGAGGATGTGGGTATTGCGCTTGGCAAGGCTGTCGCGCAAGCTATTGGAGATAAACGCGGAATCGTTCGCTACGGGTCTTGTATGCTGGTCATGGACGACACGTTGGTTCGGGCGGCGCTGGATATGTCCGGTCGGGCGTATCTGATCTGGAAGGTTGACTTCACGGCCTCGAAAATCGGTACTTTTGACACGGAACTGGTGCGCGAATTCTTTACGGCATTTGTGATGAATGCGGGGATGAACCTGCATATTGAACGGCTCGACGGGCTGAACAGCCACCACATTGCCGAGGCTACTTTCAAGGCGGTCGCGCGCGCCCTGCGTGATGCACTGGAAACGGACCCGCGCAAGGCGGATGCGATCCCCTCGACCAAGGGTACGCTTAGCGAATGACCACCGTTATTGTCGACTATAATTCAGGCAACATCCATTCGGCTGAAAAGAGTTTTCAGCGGATGGCGGGCGAGGTTGACGGCGGCCCTGTGGTCGTGTCATCCGACCCCGAAATCATACGCAAGGCAGACCGGATAGTCCTGCCGGGCGTTGGTGCTTTTGCTGATTGTCGTCAAGGGCTTGCGAGTTATGACGGGCTGTTTGAAGCCCTTGAGGAACGGGTGCTGCAAGGCGGTGTGCCGTTCCTCGGAATTTGCGTTGGAATGCAACTTATGGCGACCGTTGGGCGCGAGCATGGGCTTGACACAAAGGGCTTTGACTGGATCAGTGGCGAGGTTGTCGAGATGCACCCGAGCGAGCCGGATTTGAAGGTTCCGCACATGGGTTGGAACGAGTTGGAAATCCTTGTTGAACACCCGTTATTTGACGGAATTTCAACGGGGGATCATGCGTATTTCGTGCACTCCTACCACCTTGATCCGACCGATCCGTCGCATCTTATGGCCACTGTCGATTACGGTGGTCCGGTGACGGCGATGGTGGCGCGGGACAATATGGTTGGCACGCAGTTTCACCCCGAGAAAAGCCAGAAAACCGGCTTGCGGCTGATTGCGAATTTCCTGCATTGGAAGCCGTAGAACGGCGTTAACCTTTGCGCCAAATTGCGGGTTTTTCGTGTGCACAACCGGTACACAATGCGTGCACAACCCGTATGCACGATTTGTGTTAACCTGTTTTAGGGAGGGGTGAAGTCACCCCTCGCCAACCAGATTTACGGCTTCGATACCGGCCATGGCTGCGATCAGATCGTTTTCGGAACTATCACCCGTGACCCCTATTGCACCCAGAACTTCGCCCTTGTCATTCTTCAGCAATACGCCGCCCGGAACAGGGATGACCTTACCGCCGAATGCGCCGTTAACGGCCGCGAGAAAATAGGCTTGCGACTCGGCGCGAGCCATTTGCGCGGTGCCGCCTATGCCTAACATTACCGAGCCGTAGGCTTTGCCCTCAGCGATCTGGAATCGACCGGGGGAGGCACCATCCTGACGCTCGAACGCTTTGACGTTCCCGCCAGCGTCCAGAACAATAACGGATAGCGGTTTTAGTTCCATCTCGGCGCCTGTGCGGAAAATCGTTGCGATCATTTTGCGGGCTTTGGATAGGGAAATGGCGGCCATGGTGCGCTCCTGCGTTTGGGTTTACGTGGGGTTTTGTAGCAGTGCTGGTTAGGAACCGGAAGGGATATATAACTTGCACTTGCAGACGCCGCTCAACAGCATAAGTTGTGGCGAACCTATTGGAGAATTTTCATGCAAGTCCAGACGATCCGCCTTTCTGATTATAAACCCCTGCCCTATTTGATCGAGGATGTGCACCTAACGTTTAGTTTGCATGCGTCGAAAACGCGGGTTAAGGCGCGGATCACGTTTGTTGTTAATCCGGCGGGTGCAGGCGGGGATTTGCGGCTTGATGGGCAGGAGCTAGAGCTGATCTCGGCCAAGATCGACGGGGTTGATGTGGCGGTTACACCGGATAGCGAGGGGCTGACGCTGCCGTCCTCGATGCTGTCAGACAGGTTCGTTTGGGAATGCGAGACGGTGATTAACCCCGAGGGGAACTCGTCTTTGAATGGGCTGTATATGTCCGGCGGCATGTACTGCACGCAGTGCGAGGCCGAGGGGTTTCGCAAGATTACGTTCTACCCCGACCGCCCTGATGTAATGACGATTTTCACCGTGCGGATTGAAAGTGATATGCCGGTTTTGCTGTCAAACGGCAACCCCGTAAGCCGCGGCGAGGGTTGGGTTGAATGGCATGATCCGTGGCCAAAACCGGCGTATTTGTTTGCGTTGGTGGCCGGGGATCTGGTTTCATATGACGACACATTCACCACCGTTTCGGGCCGCGAAGTTGCGTTGAAGATTTATGTTCGCGACGGGGATCAGGACAAGTGTGCCTATGCGATGGATTCCCTTATCCGGTCGATGAAATGGGACGAGGATAAATATGGGCGGGAGTATGATCTCGACATATTCAACATCGTTGCGGTGGATGATTTCAACATGGGGGCGATGGAAAACAAGGGGCTGAATATCTTCAATTCGGTGCTGGTTCTGGCTAGCCCCGAAACGGCGACGGATGCGGATTATGAACGCATCGAAAGCGTGATCGCGCATGAGTATTTCCACAACTGGACCGGCAACCGAATTACATGTCGTGACTGGTTCCAGCTGTGTCTGAAGGAAGGCTTGACGGTGTATCGAGATCAGCAATTTACCAGTGATATGCGGGATGCTGGCGTAAAACGGATTGACGATGTGCAGGCGCTGCGAGCACGGCAATTCCGCGAGGATGCAGGGCCATTGGCGCACCCTCCTCGTCCTGAAGAGTATATTGAGATCAATAACTTCTATACGGCTACGGTTTATAACAAGGGCGCCGAGGTAGTCGGAATGCTGCCGCGTTTGGTGGGGGCTGAGGGATACCGCAAGGCGCTCGATTTGTACTTCGCGCGGCATGACGGACAGGCCTGCACGATCGAGGATTGGTTGACGGTTTTCGAGGATGCAACCGGGCGGGATTTGACCCAGTTCAAGCTGTGGTATTCGAGTGCGGGAACGCCGAAAGTTTCCGTGACGGATGGTTGGGCGGATGGGGTTTATTCACTGACTTTGACGCAGGCGACTGCGCCGACACCGGGACAAGATGAAAAGCTGCCACGGTTGATTCCGGTTGCTGTCGGGCTGCTTTATCCCGACGGGTCCGAGGCGATGGCGACCAAAATTCTGGAGCTTGATAAGGAATCCGTAACCTTTACGTTTGATGATCTGCGGGAACGACCCATCCCGTCGATTCTGCGGGATTTTTCAGCCCCTGTGATTGTGGAGCGGGACGTATCAAATGAGGAAAACGCGTTTTTGCTGGCCAATGACACAGACCAGTTCAACAAATGGGAGGCCGGTCGGAATTATGCGCTAAATATCCTCAGACGTCTGACGGACGGGGCAAATGACCCTGATGCGGCGTTCCTTGGGGCCATGAAAACGGTGGCGACGGACGCGAGACTGGACCCTGCCTTCCGTGCGCTGGCGGTTTCACTGCCGGATGAAAGCGTGATTGCCGGAGATATTGTTGCCAAGGGCGGTGTTCCTGACCCGTTGGCGATTCACAAGGCGCGGCGTGTGCTGAACACGGCTTTGGCTGGCGAAATGGCCGCCGATTTGCCAGCGTTATATGCTGGGATGAACGTTGAGGGGGCTTATACGCCTGACGCCAAGGCGGCTGGCAAACGGGCGTTGCGTTCAAGGGCGTTGACCTTGATGACGTTGCTGGATTCGGACGCGAAACTGGCAAAACAGCAGTTTGCGGATGCGGACAACATGACAGAACAAATGTCTGCGCTGGCTGTGCTGGTCGCGGTCGGGCAAGCGGATGCGGCTTTGGCGGCGTTTTACGACCAGTGGAAGCACGAGAAACTGGTGATTGACAAGTGGTTCGCGGTGCAGGCCGTGGCGACTCCGCCTGCGCGAGCCGTTGAAGTTGTGCAAAACTTGTCGAGGCATGCCGATTTTGAATGGAAAAACCCCAACCGTTTCCGGTCCTTAATCGGGGCGTTTGCGGGTGGAAATCCGGCGGGGTTCCATGATGAAAGCGGCGCTGGTTACGAATTTGTGGCCGACTGGATTATCAAGCTCGACCCGCATAACCCGCAAACCACCGCTGCAATGTGCACGGTGTTTTCGTCATTGGGGCAATACGATCCGGCACGCCAAGCCAAGATGAAGGCCGCGTTGCAGCGGGTTCAGGACACCGAAGGCCTGTCGAAAAACGCCTCGGAAATCGTTGGGCGGATATTATCGTAGGCCTTGCCCCTTTGAGCGTGGTTGCGTAGAAGACCATGACCCTATTTTTAGCGGATGAAACGCAATGACCGAGCTTGCCTATACCGAACCTAAACCGAAGATTTATGCTGGTGCGAAGGGCGACTGGGAAGTCGTGATCGGGCTGGAGGTGCACGCGCAGGTTTCCTCGAAATCCAAGCTGTTCTCGGGGGCATCAACCAAGTTTGGCTCGGAACCGAATTCGAATGTTTCGCTGGTGGATGCGGCGATGCCCGGGATGCTGCCGGTTATTAATGAATACTGCATCGAGCAAGCGGTGCGCACGGGGTTGGGTTTGAAGGCCAAGATCAACCTTTATTCGCGGTTCGATCGTAAAAACTATTTCTATCCGGATTTGCCGCAAGGCTACCAGATTTCACAACTGTATCACCCCATCGTTGGCGAGGGTGAAATCCTTGTTGATATGGGGCCGGGTGTTGCGCGCAAAGTTCGTGTTGAGCGTATCCATATAGAACAGGATGCGGGTAAGTCGGTGCATGATATGGACCCGGAAATGTCTTTTGTAGACTTCAACCGGACGGGCATTGCCCTGATGGAGATCGTCTCGCGGCCAGATATTCGCGGACCAGAGGAAGCTGCCGAATATGTTCGAAAACTGCGTCAAATCCTGCGGTATTTGGGTACATGTGATGGAAATATGCAAGAAGGTTCCCTGCGCGCTGACGTAAATGTGTCGGTTTGCAAGGCTGGAACCTATGAAAAGTTCCGTGCCAGCGACAATGATTTCTCGATTTTGGGAACACGGTGCGAAATCAAGAATATGAACTCTATGCGGTTCATCCAGCAGGCGATTGACTATGAGGCCAAACGCCAGATTGCGATACTTGAGGATGGCGGGAGTATTGATCAGGAAACCCGCTTGTACGACCCTAGCAAGGGCGAGACCCGCTCGATGCGCTCCAAAGAAGAAGCGCATGATTATCGGTATTTCCCTTGTCCTGATTTGCTGCCGCTGGAAATCGAACAGTCTTGGGTGGATGCCATTGAAGCTGGCTTGCCGGAATTGCCGGACGAAAAGAAAGCGCGGTTCGTTTCTGATTACGGCATGACCGAATATGACGCTGGCGTTTTGACGGCAGATGTTGCTAATGCCGCGTATTTCGAGGCGGTGGCCAAGGGGCGTGACGGCAAGATGGCCGCGAACTGGGTGATTAACGAATTATTCGGGCGCTTGAACAAAGAAGGCCATACCATTGAAGAGTCACCGATTTCGGCAGCGCAGCTGGGCGGCATTCTTGATTTGATCGTCAAAGGGGATATTTCAGGCAAGATTGCCAAAGAATTGTTCGAAATCGTCTGGACCGAGGGCGGCGACCCCGCCGAGATCGTCGAGACGCGTGGCATGAAGCAGGTGACGGATACCGGAGCCATCGAGGCGGCGGTGGATGAAGTACTGGCCGCGAACCCCGATAAAGTTGCCGCGGCGAAGGAAAAGCCGAGCATGGCGGGTTGGTTCGTAGGACAAGTGATGAAAGCGACCGGCGGCAAGGCCAATCCGAAAGCAGTTAACGAAATTATTCGCACGAAGCTGGGAATCGAGTAAGCTGGGCCAGATAGCTTCAAGCGAGGGAATACCATGTCGAATTTTGAATACAAAACTATTTGCGCGCCCCGCAAGGCGTTGAAAATAAAGGGTGTTCGTGCCGAGAGTGATCGTTATGCACAAACTTTAACCGATGTGATAAACGCGCAATCTGCGGATGGTTGGGAATATTACC
>CAKZNY010000095.1 GCA_937132145.1 uncultured Paracoccaceae bacterium
CTTCACCGGAAGGTGCAACCATGTTGAGGCCGTCAGAGGTGGCGCCGTAGCCGACGATTTCGGCAATGATATTAGCGTCGCGTTTCAATGCGTGTTCCAGTTCTTCGACAACGAGTGTCGCACCACCGCCGGCAATGACAAAACCGTCACGGTCGGCATCGTAAGTACGGGAGGCTTTTTCCGGGGTTTCATTATATTTGGTTGATAGTGCGCCCATGGCATCGAACAGCATGCTCAGCGTCCAGTGCTCTTCTTCGCCGCCACCGGCAAAAACGATGTCTTGTTTGCCGAACTGGATTTGTTCCACGCCGTTGCCGATGCAATGGGCCGATGTGGAACAGGCCGAGGTGATCGAGTAGTTAACGCCCTTGATCTTGAACGGAGTCGCTAAGCACGCAGAAGTCGTCGAGGACATCCCGCGGGTAACCATAAAAGGCCCCATCCGCTTGGGCGCACCCTTTTCGAGCACGATTTTATGCGCGTTATGTAGGTGCATGGTCGATGGCCCGCCGGAGCCGACAACCAGCCCCGTGCGCTCGTTCGACACGTCGCTTTCCTCAAGGCCAGCATCGGCAATCGCCTGTTGCATGGACAAATACGCATAACCCGCACCGTCGCCCATAAACCGCCAAACCCGCTTGTCGATGTTTTCCTTCAGGTCAATCGTCGGCATCCCGTGGATTTGCGACCGGAACCCATGCTCGGCGTAAGTCGGGGCAAAACTGATGCCGGATTTCTGAGCCTTAAGCGAGGCAAGTACCTCTTCAGCGTTATTGCCAATTGACGAAACGATCCCGAGACCGGTGATAACTACGCGACGCATAATGTATTCCTTTTATTCAAATTATTCCGCAGATTACTCAGCAGACAACGCGACTTTCATGCCTTTAACCAGATAGATCACGTCACCGTCAGCCTCGACCCGCCCATCGGCAACACCCATGGTCAACCGACGCGTCTGGATGGCTTTGGTGAAATCGACGTAATAGGTCAACTTTTTGCGTTCAGGACGCACCATGCCGGTCAGCTTGACCTCGCCCACGCCCAACGCATACCCGCGCCCCTGCCAGCCGCGCCAACCCAGATTGAAACCGGTCAGCTGCCACAGACCGTCAAGGCCAAGGCATCCGGGCATAATCGGGTTGCCCGGGAAGTGGCACTCGAAAAACCACAGATCAGGATTAATGTCGAATTCCGCCACGATATGACCCTTGCCATGCGCGCCACCATCGCTTGAAACTTCGGTGATACGATCCATCATCAACATGGGCGGCATCGGCAACTGCGCGTTACCCGGCCCGAACAGCTCGCCGCGCGCACATTTCAAAAGGTCTTCGCGATCAAAGCTTGTTGGATAGTCGGTCATGTTATGGAATGCTCCTGAAATTCGTTTTATTTGCTCATTCTTACCACTGCGGCGGGAGGCGGCGCAATAGCGCTGGCACGGGGCTGGCCAACGGGGGGGCTTTTAGCGTATATTGTCGTAAATCATAGGAATTGTACGATGAATATCGAAATTCAAACGCCCCAACAACGCGCCTCCGTGTGGCTTTCCAGCGGTGGCTTGCGCCCAACGCGCCAACGCCTGTCCTTGGCGGAATTGCTGGTTGGCGACGGCCAAGACCGACACGTCACGGCAGAATCCTTGTTCGAGCTGACCCACAACACCGAAGAAAAAGTCTCGCTGGCGACCGTCTACAACACATTGGGCGCATTTTGCGAGGCAGGGCTGATGCGCGAAGTAAGCGTTGACGGGCACCGCTCGTATTTTGACACAAGGGTGGACGACCACTCCCATTTCTATTGGGAAGACGAGGGTATCCTGACCGATGCCCCCGCAGGATCGATCAAATTCGAGAGCCTGCCAGACTTGCCCGAAGGCGCCGAGATTTCAAAGATTGATGTGGTTATACGGTTGCG
>CAKZNY010000096.1 GCA_937132145.1 uncultured Paracoccaceae bacterium
CAATGCGTTTGAAATTCGGCGTCGTCTCGCCTGTCAAGGTTTTTGCTTGAGGATTGAGAAAACGTTGGTACAACCTCGCTGAACCTGCCCAGATTTTACGCGCAAAAAACGCGTCAATCGTGCCAAGTAAACCCGCGTGATCGTCGTAAAAAGCTGTTGGTTTACCTTGGTGATCAAAGCGCGAAAACAACAACGAACGCGACTCGATTGTTCGGGCGTGGTTGCGCGCCAGCGTTTGAAAATACGACTCGTCCGGTATCCAGCATTTACGGAAATACGCATCGTTTATGGCGCGGGCCGGGTCGTGTAGAATGGCCTCCAGCGTTTGCCGACTTAGACACCACCACTGGCTACCGATATGTGGGCGCAAACCGCTTGGGATGCGCCGAGTGAGGTGCAACTTCCTTTGCACCTCCACCCACAAATCAAAAAGCCGCCGCTGTTTTTTCCACGCGAAGGGAAAGCTAAGCGTGAACCGCTCGATCCCCAAACCGCCCGTAACCCAGTTGTTATTGCCGATCGCGACGCTTTCGATGAAATCCACATCGGGGTTATCCTGCAAGAATGTGATGAATTCAGCGGGCGGACGGATTGGCAAGCTGTCGCCGCTTAGCAACATCACATGTCCGGCGTCCGGCCATTTTGCAAGAATTTCGGTGGACATGCCCAGTGTTGCTTCGACCAGTGAAAAGCGCCCCCATTCGCAATCAATCCGCTTCGCCCAAAGAACATCAGGGAAGTTGGAAAGCGAGGTTTTGAACTTGTTGAACCTATCGGGCGAAACGCTCTGATCGACATGGATGCACACATACAGACCGGCATCTGACAAGAAACGCACGACCTGCGCGACACGGTCAAAATTCTTATGTGCGAGGATTGCAACGGCCGGAGTCATGCCCACCCCCCCAGCGACATCAGGCCCAAATCTTCAAGCTGTCGCCAGCCCTCGAACTTTTTGGAATGTGCGTGATTAAGAACTGTGCCTTTGCCGTTCACCGCCTTATATGCCCGATACTCACGACCACCGGCATAATGCTGTCGCCGCGTTTCTTCGCGAACAGTTTTGTGGGCTAGATCGGGCAGAAATTTGGTGTGCAGCAGGCAGCCACAGATTTTCTCGCCGCCCCAATCCTCGAATGTCTTGTTTAGCCCGCGCGGCAGCAACGTATGTGTCGAACTGATGAAAACATTTCCACGGGCCCATTTAACCAGCGGAATCTTGTTCAACGCAGGTGCTTGGTCGGGGTTATCGGCGAAAAATACCCGTTGGCGCGGGCCGCCTTGAATCCACAGGTTTCCATACTTTTTGTTAAGTTTTTGCGTATAATTTCCGCTATCGAAATGTGTCAGGGTTTTGAACGGGCTTTGCCCCGGCACATAGTCCTGATTCTCGAGAGAAGTGGTCGGATACATGTCCAGCAACAACGCCCCGAAAGACTGGATAGACGAGGCGTCAAGCCAGTCGGTAAGCGCGCGAAGGGGTCGTGTGTCACAATACGGATAGACGAAAAATTCATCTACATCGACGATCAAACACCAGTGGCCCCGCGCGTATTTCCTTAACAGGTTGTTAATCCAGTCCATACCGAAATTTGCCCGCTTATAGCTGCCCTCGGAATGCCAGAGGGAAACGTCCGGCTGGGCGGCAAGGAATTCGCCAGTACCATCGTCGGATGCGTTATCAATGAAGAAGAACTGGTTAACGCCGAGGTTGCGGTAATAATCCAGAAAATACGAAAGCCGATGGCGCTCGTTATGGACAGTCGAAAACAGGAAAATATCGTTGCTTTTCCGGGCACCAGACCGGTTCCTGACCAGCGTTACTTCGCGGCGTTTTCGCAATGCGCGTAGTCTGCGTCGGCGTCGTTGAAGCCGCAGGTAGTATAACTCGGCAAATCTGGAAATTACATTCATTAGTTACCATACAAAAACTTTAACTTATATCGCTTAGAATAGTGTCAATTTTATGAAGATGCGCGTCCCATTTAGGGAGTTCGGGTATTTTAATCGCCAAGCTTTTCGAAATGCTATCC
>CAKZNY010000097.1 GCA_937132145.1 uncultured Paracoccaceae bacterium
AGGCAGCTAACCCGGCCTATGAGACGCGGGTTTATCGGGATGATCAAGTGAAGGTGCAAGGTAAGCTCGTCGGGCTGGTAAGAACTTATTAATCAAGGGTCATGCCTAGCTGAGCGGGTTTTCTTTAAGGTAGGCTAGCAGGATCTTATACTTGTTCAAGTGGCGGTGATTATATCGCCATTCCGTTTCTTTGAGGTGCAGGTGGAAGGTGTGTTTTGGCAGCCCCTTGAACTTCGCCAGGCGCACTTTTGCCAGACCCCAAAATCCTTCTATGCCGTTAATATGCACCCGCCCGCGCACAAATTCATCCTTGGAATGGTCCACGCGATAGTGGCCATATCCCAGGTCCACCAACCCGTTATAGCCGCGCCAACCGTCCGAGTTGATGACCGATCTGGCATCAACTTTACCGCGAATAATCCCTTGAAGTGTTGGCTTTGAGCAATCCGACACGATCTCTGTATACACTTGACCGTCACGCTCGAAGATACCAAAGACGACGGTTTTCCCATAGGCTCCACGCCCGCGCTTCCCCTTCACGCGGCGGGCACCAAAGAAACTTTCATCCATTGCCCGGCAGGCGATGTCTACATCGCCGAGAGGGGACTTCGATGATCCCGAACATCGGGCGCTGCGCCTCGCAAGCCCACAGAATACGCTCTCGAAGCGCGCGGTAGAAACGGTTGACGGTGTTGCGGTTCAGGCCCGAAAGCTGAGCCGACTGAACAGCCGTCAGATCGGTGGCAAAATACCGGACAATCTCGCGAATTTTCTTCTCGGAAACGCGGGAACGGTGTGCGTATCTATTCTTCATGCTTTTTCATAGCCTTATGACGTTAAATTGTCACTCAGCTAGGTATGACCCTTAAGTTATACCCAACTCACTCCAAAACCCGAAAGCCGTTGTGTGATATGACGCGGAAATTGTCGGTTACTTTGTCTCGAAAATCTCGCCAGTCTTTTGGGATTGTTTGGCGAAAGAAGGCGAGGATTGCGGCGGCGAATTGGGGTTGGGTTGCGTAAAACCTGTTGTGGGTGACGTATTGATGCATGACTGCCCACAAGCGTTCGATCGCTGGCCGACAGGCGAATGCATGCATTCGCTGAGAGGCGGGGTTTAGGTGTGGGCAATAGACGGGTAATCTGATCAGATTTATCCTGCAATTCGAGCGTGATAACCATGTGCGGACCTGCTGGCATTTGTGGTAGGGCGCATTGTCCCAAATCACATGGATGGTGGACTTTTCGGGGTTTTGCGCCTCGATTTTGGCCAGCAATGCCACGGAACTGTCGCCGTTAACCTTTGTTACCTCAACAAAGGGCGCCATGGATGTTTACACGTTGCCGTCCGGATGTCGTTTTTACAGCGATGTTCGCACCCCTTTTCATCCACCCATAGGCGGGGCGGCTCTGGTATTCCCCTTCTCGGGCATTCTTCGAATACCCTGTCAGGCAGTGGGGTGCACTGCGTCCGCAAAGTAAACGGTCTCATCCGCAGGTAGAGAACGCAGTAAATTATCATACATATCAATGAATTGCTGCTGTTCGG
>CAKZNY010000098.1 GCA_937132145.1 uncultured Paracoccaceae bacterium
AGTGTAGGGCGTGGTGACGTGTAGGCATATGTCAGATTCCGTTTCACCGGTTGCGTTCGGGCGGACGATATTTGGCGTCGTCATTTTGATGCCATTGCCGTGGGTCACTTCCATAGCCTCGGTTGGCACTTTCCCGTTCCGCAGGATTGCAGCAACGGAATGGCCTGCGATCACCCCTTCTTGATAGCATTGATCCCCCATGTCGGCAGGGTGGACGGTATTTCCAATAACCGAGATGCCCGGATCCGAGCTCACCCAGTTTTGATCGACTTGCGGTATTTGTGTTAACGGGTTCAATGCAAGATGGCAGGCGCGTGCGAGGGTATTTTCGCCGACAAAACTACCGCTGAATATTACCCCGTCGCATGTGATGGTCTGGCGTTCACCCTCGGCGTTTTCGATCTCGACTTGTCTGGTTTCAGCAATGTCGCCTATGTCTGTGATCTTGGTGTTGTAGTAAATCGGAACCCCCATGAGGCGGGCGAATAGAACCGCAG
Organism: uncultured Paracoccaceae bacterium; assembly: GCA_937132145.1. GTDB lineage: Bacteria > Pseudomonadota > Alphaproteobacteria > Rhodobacterales > Rhodobacteraceae > NORP23. Next base: position 498 of record CAKZNY010000098.1, read on the forward strand.
GGCGGTAGGTTGTGACGCGCGGGTTTTCCTCTATCATCGCAACCGGTTTTGCGCCCGATGTCCGCAATGTCCATAAGGCCGAGAAGCTGACCAACTCGGTTCCAACGATCACAGGTCGGCGGAAGGGGCGCATGTTTTCGGTGTAGATGAACTGTTGCAGCGCGCCGGTTGTCATCACACCTTGCGGACGCAGTCCAGGGATAAGCCGCGCGTGGCGAGGGGTTTCGCGTGCGCCTGTTGCAAGGATAATATGGTGGGCACGGATGGTTTTGATGCCGGAAGGGGTCGCGATATCGAGGGCACCGCCGGATTTTAGCGCAACCACCGATGTGTTTACCTCAAAGCGGACATCGGGGCAGCGTTTCAGTAATGCGCGGATGTATTTTGGGCCGGACATCGGGCGTTTGAACACCAACAAGCCAAAGCTGGGGTGGTGCGTGTGGCGCGGGATGCCGCCGACGTCTGTTTCGCGCTCGAACACCACGATGTTTTTCACGCCGGCGTTTGACAAGGCGGTCGCCGCGCCAATGCCGGAAGGACCAGAGCCGATTATGGCCACGTCGTAATCATAATCGCTCATGATTCACCCTCCGGTGCTATGGGAGGATTGATTTTGCCTTTGGTAATTTCGGCCACCCGCGCGCTGCAATAGAAGCCGTTGCAACGCCCCATCATCACCCGTGTACGTCGCCGTAATCCCCCGGGATTAAGCGCGGGAATTTCCGAGGACATCGCCCGCTCGATTTCGCCGCGCGTCACCCCTTCGCAATGGCAGACGATCTCTGTGCCGTCGCCTTCTTGATAAGCGCGTGCCTGGTCTTGGGCCAGCATGGGCATTTTGGGCCAAGACGGGCTGACGGTGGGGCCGAAACCGACAACATCTGCGAAATTCTCGGCACAGAGCTTTTCGACATATGCCGCGATGCCAAGCGCCGATGTTAACCCTGTGGAGCGGATACCGTTCACCCCGATCCAGTTTTTGGCACCGTCGGCGCTGATTTGATAGTCCTTGAACTGCGTCGCCGGACGTAACCCCGCGTAGGTGGCCGTAATCGCGTGCGTTCGCAGCTCCGGCAAAATCCGGTGGCCGGTTTCCATAAGCATCTGTAACGCATCATGGGTGACGCTGGCTTTCCAGCGATCCGATTGCTCCTCGGCTGTTGGGCCCAACAGCAGGTTGCCGAAAATCGTCTTGGCTAACACCACACCTTTGGTGGTCGGGGTCGGCACAGGCAGGATGATCGCGTTGATCAGGCTCGACGCGCTCTTGTCAAAAACCAGAAACTGCCCTTTGCGGGGGCGGATTTCGAAATCGACCTCGCCGCGGATTTCCTCGATGTGATCACCGTTGGTCCCCGTGCAGTTAACGACAATCGTGCCGGCATAAGTGTTCTCGCCAGCACTGATATACCAGCGCGCGCCGTCAAACGTGCCGCCTGTCACTTCCGCGTTAAAACGATATTCCGCCCCCGCGCGAACAGCTTGTGTTAAGTAGGCGAGCGGTGCGCTCCACGGGTCGATCACGAACTCCCGAGGCACCTCCACCGCGCCGAGCGCCTTGTTCGACAGATTACCTTCGCGGTCCAGCAGGGTTTTCCGCTCGATCAACCCCACATCTTTAAAACCGTTGGTGTGGGCCGCCTCGACGATCCCTTTCAGGTCTTCAAGTTGTGCCTCGTCCCACGCGACGACCAACGCACCGCATTCCAGCGTCGGCAGGTTCATCTTTTCCGATATTTCCAGATACTCGCGGTAACCGGCTTTGATGCAGGCCAACCCGAGACTGTCCGCCGGAGCATCGAAGCCCGTATGCAGAATGGCGCTGTTTGCCTTGCTGGCCCCTGACAGAATATCCGCGCCG
>CAKZNY010000099.1 GCA_937132145.1 uncultured Paracoccaceae bacterium
TCCTTTTATTTTATTTTGTCTGGATTTAGTCGGGGAAAAGCAAATCCCACCGACGTAAAAATATTACGCTGTCACAGGTCAAGTATGGCGTAGTGTTTTTTTACATGGGTTTTGATGGTCCAGCTGCAGACGGTCCCCTTGGGGACGAAAAAACAATCGCCGCCGCGGAATGTCTGCGCGGTGCCGTCCTCCTCGGTGATGGTCACTTCGCCTTCCAGCATGCGCACAAACTCGTAGGTCGGGAAGGGGAGCATCTTGCTGACCATCGGGCCGCTTTCCCATGTGCCGACGTGGAAGTTTCCAGCGTCGTTAGTGAAGATCGTGTGGTTCTTTTGCTCGGGCATAGCACCTTCGATTTCGAACGGGTCGGTGATATCCATTTTGGCCATTTCCACATCGGGATCAAGCACGCCAACCCCGCCTTTTGCCGAGTCAATTTTCGGCGTATCAGCATTCGGGTCAAGATAAAGGATGTAGAATTTCCTCAGATACCCTTCCTGTTGCCAGCTGCTCGGGATACCATTTCGCAAATACGCACATTCATTTTTATGGACCGGAACAGCGTCGCCGTTGTCGTGAACCATCTTGAACTCACCCTCTAGAACCCAGATGAATTCATCCCCGGGATAGGGGGCAATTGCTTCGCCCATGGTGGTCGTGGCCCACACGCCTACATTCAGGCCAATCTCGGGATTAGCGTAGTAAACATGACCATGCTGGGTCGGGAGAGGGGATGTGAAATCGGCGGGGTCGCATTTAATTTCAGATAGACCAGACCCGTTTGGCCCGTCCATTTCAAGGCGCATGATTCTCTTTTCAATATTCATCGTTTTCTCCCGTGAACTTAATTGGAACAGGTGCGTGATCACTGCGCTGCCCTGATTTTAACTAAACACTGTCTTGACTTGACCAAGAAATCAACCAATCATTGAACAATCATTCAATCGATTGGAGAAGTATTTTACGAAAAACCGCTAAAATCGCTGAATAGGTGCCGAAAGCAGAAGCAACCAATGTGACAAAAGCACAGCCTGAATAGCGCGAGATTTAGTATATTGCCCGACAAAACCCGGGTGTGAACACAGGGAGACAAAAAATGGATATAGTTGATCAATTAGGTGAGCTTCGTCATGGGAAGCTAAGCCGCAGAAAATTTACGAAATCGCTTATGGCTGCCGGAATTGGTATCGCCACTGCGCCACTGACTGCGGGCTTTGCACGCGCGGCGGCTGGTGATCAGGGTACATTCTTTACCTGGGGTGGCTATGATATTCCCGAGTTGTTCGGGGAATATGTGGCGAAGAACGGCGTGCTGCCGAATTTCGCGACTTTCGGTGGGTCTGAAGAAGCCCTGACGAAAATGCGCGGCGGCTATGTTGTTGACGTTTCACACCCGTGTAACGCTGGAATTCCACGCTGGATTTCTTCAGGTCTGTTCCAGCCGATTGATACATCGCGGCTGTCGAACTGGGATGATGTGATACCTGAACTTTATAACCTCCAAGGCAATATGGTTGACGGCAAGCCTTATCTGGCACCGTTTGACTGGGGTCAAACCTCGATCACCTACCGCACCGATCTTTTCGATCTGGAAGGTGAAGAGTCCTGGGATATGCTTTGGGACAAACGCTACAAGGGTCGCCTTGGCAGCCTGGCATCGGGTGGTGACGCCTGGTGGTGTGGCGCAATCAAAGCCGGCGTTGATTTCAAAGATATCGACACACCGGAAGCCTTTGACAAGATCGCGGCTGTTATGCGCGAGCAGCGTCCGCTGATTCGCCTATACACCGACGACACCACCACGCTGGAGCAAGCACTTGCCTCTGGTGAAATGGTTGCCGCGATGACTTGGAACAGTTCAGCTGCATCGCTGAAATCCGAGGGTGTGCCGGTACGTTTTGCCGAGCCTAAAGAGGGTGCGCTGACGTGGGTTTGTGGTCTTATGATCCACAAGGACGCGCCAAATCTGGACAAGGCCTATGACATCATCGACTCGCTTCTGAGTGTGAAAGCGGGCGAGTTCATGATCGGTGAATATGGCTACGGGCATGCCAACCGCAAGGCGTTTGATGCGTTCGACGAGGCAACCTTGCTGGAGCTTGGTCTAAGTAAAACTCCGACCGATATCCTTTCGGCTGGCCATTTCCAGATCCCGCAGTCGCAGGAATGGGAAAGCAAAATGAATGCTCTGTTTGAGGAAATCAAAGCGGGCTTCTAAAGCAACATAGATCCGAGCCTGAACGGATTTAACCGTTCAGGCCCGGAGTTTCCAGATAAGAACCCTGCGGTTTCGCGCGGGCAGGGTCCCCTTCCAGTCATTTCCAGTTGGAGTACGCCTCGGCATGAGTGCAGACAACTTAACACAGACATCAGGCCGTAAAGCGCCTTTGCCAAAGATCGGCAAGCTAAGCAGGATGTTGCATAAATCCGAGACGTTGCGCGGCTATACCCTGCTGTCGCCAACGTTGATTATCATGGCGCTCGGTATTCTTATTCCGTTCGGCATTCTGATCGTCATGAGCTTCTGGACGCAGGTGGGGTTCGGTTTTGATTATACGCCGACCGTTGCCAATTACGAATTAGCGGCGGAGCGGCCAATCTATGGCGCGCTGCTTAAGCGATCCTTGTGGATGTCCAGCATTGCGACCGTTACGACGGTGCTGCTGTGCTATCCGATGGCGTACTTCGTTGCCTTCCACGTGCATCGCAACAAGATGATGTGGATCGTCCTGATGACGCT
>CAKZNY010000100.1 GCA_937132145.1 uncultured Paracoccaceae bacterium
GTTCGTGCAATCGTTGAACGAGGAATTCGAGGGGCGTAAATGAGCCATATCTTTGAGCTTGATGGTCGGTCTCCGCAATTTCCCGACGATCAGGATTACTGGGTCGCCCCCACGGCGGTGCTGGTTGGCGATGTTGTGCTGGAAAGTGGCGCTTCGGTGTGGTTCGGGGTGACGATCCGTGGCGATAACGAGCGGATCACGGTCGGGCAGGGCAGTAATGTTCAGGAAAACACGGTGATGCACACCGATATGGGCTATCCGTTAACGATTGGTAAAGGTTGCACCATCGGCCACCGCGCCATGCTGCATGGCTGCACTATTGGCGACAACAGCCTGATCGGGATGGGGGCGATTGTGCTGAACGGGGCCGTGATTGGCAACAACTGCCTGATCGGGGCCGGCGCATTGATCACGGAAAACAAGGTTATCCCCGACGGGTCCTTGGTAATGGGGGTTCCGGGCAAAGTTGTGCGAAAACTTGATGAGGCCGCCATTGAAGCGCTTCGGAAATCGGCGCTATCCTACCAGGAAAACATGCGCCGCTTTAAGGTGGGCATGAAACCTAAAACGTGACCGTCAGGCTGGTTTCGGAGTTTTCAACCTGTATACCCCCAAAAGCCTGCGCTAACGGGAACTGCACTTGCGCGGGCGTGACGGGCACGTTTTCCCCTGCGAAAACCTTCCACGTATCCTGCATCTGAACACGCTTGCCATCCGCTTGCAGGATGAACGTCCCGTCTTGCTCGGTCACCACAACCGTTCCGCCAATCGGCAGCGCGGTTTCGATGCACAGCAACATCAAAAACAACAGCTTCACCCGTTCGCGCGCAAAATCCGCCGATTGCATTCGCCATTCCAGCCGCAAGCGCGGGGTCTGGAGCATGGCCGTGGCGATCGTTTCAACCTCGGTCCTGCCGGTCATCGCACCGTCGGACTTTATCCCGAAACATATGCGGAAAAACCGCAGCTTGGCTTTGGCGTTATCCACGCTGTCGGCGATCAGCCCGATCTCGGGCATCTGCGCGGCGTAGCCTTCCAACAGCTCGACACCGTTGCTAATGGCCCCGACAGGGCTTATCAAATCATGACAAATGCGCGAAGATACCAGCGCTTCTAACGAGCGCTCCATCACAAACCACCGGAGGATGCGATGACCCAGTTTCTTGAACCCGGCAATCTGGTGCGGAACCCTGCGCAACCCGATTGGGGCCTTGGGCAGGTGCAATCGGTGATTGGCGACCGCATCACGGTCAATTTCGAGCATACGGGCAAGGTTGTGATCATCGGGTCGCAAGTCCTTCTGGAACGGGAATACAGCAAATAGCATCTTATCGTTAAGGTAGTGTTAATGCCGAATAATGCAACCCAAAAGGTGCGCTCTTATTGCAGTGTGCAGCGGTTGCGCCCTATCCTTGAACCCCTTAGATTGGCCGAAAAAGAGGGCTGTAATTTATGAAAATCGACGTAAACCGTTTTGAAGTTCGCCTTGCGGAAAGCGATGAGGATGTCGCCGCCGCGCAACGCTTGCGCTATAAGGTTTTTGTCGAGGAACTGGGCGCGAAAGCCAGCCCCGAAGAACATGCAGCACGGCAGGAACGTGATGAATACGACCCCTATTTCGAACATCTTTTGTTGATTGACAAGCAAGCTGGCGGCGACCCGCTCGACAAGGTTTGCGGTGTTTATCGCCTGATGCGGGGCAGTGCTGCGAAGGCGGGAATCGGGTTCTACGGGACCTCGGAATACGATCTGTCGAAGTTGGAAAACCTGGACCGCGAGACGCTGGAACTCGGCCGGTCCTGCATCGCCGAAGAGCATCGTGGCGGCCTTGGTATGCACCTTATGTGGGGCGGTTTGGGGCAATACGTCACCAAGCACGATATCGGTGTGTTGTTCGGGGTTGCCAGTTTTCACAACGCTGACCCCGCGCCCATTGCCGAGGCGCTGTCTTATCTGCACCACAACCACCTCGCCCCGCCGGAATTGCGCGTCAAAGCCCAGCCGGAACATTACGCCGAGATGAACTTGATGCCAGCGGAAGAGATCAACAAACAGCAGGCCATGCAACGCATTCCCTCGCTTATCAAAGCCTACCTGCGGTTTGGCGGATATGTCGGGGAGGGGGCGTTCGTGGACCATGATTTCAACACGGTCGATGTGTGCCTGATTATGGATAGTGCAACTATGGTTGAGAAATACCGCGCCTTTTATGGCCGCAAAAGGGGGGTATGATGGAGGGACGAGACGTATTTATTCCGACACCGAAGTTCTATCACTGGCCGGGGATTATCTTGCGAATGGTGATCATGGCGGTGGGGACTGCCGTGTTGATATCCTCGTATCTGCTGTTCCATGTAGTGGAAATGGTGCTGCCACGCCTGCATGTAACACCGATCATAGCAACCCTTTGGGGGCGGCTGGGATTGTTTATATCCGGTGTGAAGTTAGAGGTCGTGGGCAAGCATATGGAACACGGCGGGGCGTTGGTGGCCAACCATTCCACGTGGCTGGATATTTTCACGTTCCATAGTGCGGCACGCATTTCGTTCGTCTCGAAATCCGAGGTGAAAAGCTGGCCCGTTATCGGATTTCTGGCACGGGTCACGGGGACGCTGTTCATTGAACGCCGCCCATCACAGGCCAAAAAGCACCAGATGGCCTTGCTGGAGCGTCTGGACCGCGGAGATCAGCTTTGCTTCTTTCCCGAAGGCACCAGCACGGATGGCCGTCATATTCTGGAT
>CAKZNY010000101.1 GCA_937132145.1 uncultured Paracoccaceae bacterium
ACTTTTAACTTTTAACTTTTAACTTTTAACTTATAACTTTTAACTCTTAACTTGCACAATATGAAAATATACACTAAGACTGGAGACAAAGGCACAACAGCACTTTTTGGAGGCACAAGAGTTCCAAAGCATCATATTCGTATTGAAAGTTATGGCACTGTAGATGAACTCAATTCTCATATTGGCTTAGTTAGAGACCAAAATATAGACGAACACTATAAAAGTATTTTACTCCGTATACAAGATAGGTTGTTTACAATAGGTGCTATTTTAGCTACCGACCCCAACAAAGCAATTTTAAAAAGTGGTAAAGAGCGTTTAAATATTCCTAAAATTTCTAATGAAGATATTGAGCTTCTCGAAAAAGAAATGGATAAAATGAATTTACAACTTCCAGCAATGACGCACTTTGTGCTTCCTGGAGGTCATCAAACGGTGTCATTCTGTCATATTGCTAGATGTGTGTGTCGAAGAGCCGAACGATTAGCCACTGCACTTAACGAATCTGAGCCTTTTCAACCTAACACACTTATCTATTTAAACCGCTTATCTGACTACCTTTTTGTATTGGCACGAAAATTGACCGTGCTTCATCAAGCAAAAGAGATCCTTTGGATACCTAAAAAGCAGTAAATTAATACTGTAATTTTAACGTTCATTTTTTTTAAAATAAAAATTAAATTTCTTGCTTTTGTCATAAAAAAATTTACTTTTGCAAAAAATTAATTTTTAAATCATGTACTGGACATTAGAACTTGCCTCTTATTTAAGCGATGCCCCATGGCCCGCAACAAAAGATGAGTTAATTGATTACTCTATAAGAACAGGCGCTCCCCTTGAGGTAGTAGAAAATCTTCAATCTATAGAAGATGAAGGTGAGACTTATGATATTATTCAAGAAATATGGCCAGACTACCCAACCGACGAAGATTTTCTTTGGAATGAAGATGAATATTAAAAATTAAAGTCTCGGTGAGGCTTTTTTTTTGCTTAAATTTGAACCTTTAAATATTTGAAATATTATTATGAGTATTATAAATTCTGTTCTTAAATTTTTTCGAAACGGGGGGAGGTCAGAGCGACAGCACGGTCACTGTTTCCAACTGTCCGTACCCGTTGAAATCGGTGGTCACGCCTTTGACGTAGGCCCCCATGTTCTGAAAAATTATATAATCATCATCCGTAATATCGTTTGGCAGCAGCAGCTTATTTGGCAACACGTCGAGGGAATCGCAGGTTGGGCCGAAAACCCGTGTCGGGATTTTTGCTGTGTTCCGCTGTTCGCCGAGGGGGGGTAATACGGTAAAAATGCGCTGTACATCCAGAACCGGAAACTCTGACAAGCCACCATAGATGCCGTCGTTCAGGTAAACATCCCCGTTGTCGTTAACACTTTTGACGCGTGTAGCATGGGTGAAAGATTCCGCCACCAACGCCCGCCCCGGTTCGCAAACGAGGGCGGGGCGTGTGGTGAACGCCGCCGTGACCGCTTTGTCGATCAAGGCGAAGAACTGTTCCAGATCGGGCGCGCCTTTTGCGGTTCTCGCAGGGAACCCGCCACCAACATTCAGGCGCTTTATGGTCACATTGGCGGCACGGGCGACAGTGGCGGCCCCGAAAATATAGGCCACCCATGCTTGGGGGTCTTCGCATTGCGTGCCCGGATGGAATGTTATCGAGGAGATATAACCTGCGGATTTCACACGGCGCAGTAATTCGATGGCATTTTCGGGTATTGCGCCGAATTTGGTGCCGAAATCATAAACCGCGCCAGATACCGGCAGTTTTATGCGGACGGAGATTTCCACACCATCGGGCGGAATGATTTCCTGAATTTTGGCCAATTCGCGCAAACTATCGACGGAGAAGGACGTAACGCCAGCCCTATTAGCAAAGCGTATTTCGGATTTTGAACGCACGGGGTTGTTGTAGTGCAGCGTCGCTTGCGGAGCCAATGCCCTCAGCAACCGAATTTCGTTGGGGGAGGCCACATCAAACGTCGTGATCCCTGCCGCCAGCAGGTTGGTAAGCACCGCAGGTTCGGGATTGGCCTTAACCGCATAGGTTACCAAGCCGTTAAACCCGTCGAGAAACCGCTTCGCCTGCGCTTGCAACGCGGCCGGCGCAAAGAAATGCACAGGGTGATCAGGCGCACGTGCCAGCAGGTAATCTCGTGGGGAATTCCAGATTTCCGAGTTGATATTCATCGTTACCTCCGGCGTTTTCCTGATTTTGCGCGTTTTCCCTGTCATTTCCTCTCGTTAATCCGCGCTAGATGTCATATAATGCCGTCATATTGACGAACCTATGGGCATAATGACGTGGATAAGATAGATATTGCATTGCTGAGGGGCTTGACCAAGGATGCCAGAACCTCGGTTTCGACCCTTGCTAAACGGTTGGGGGTTGCACGCACGACGGTGCAGGCGCGGATTGATCGGCTGGAATCCCGTGGGGTGATTGCCGGATATACCGTTCGACTTGGCGAGGCGACGCGCATAAATCGCATTCGCGCCACGGTTCTTATCCGGTTCGAGCCGCGCACCGGCCCAACCATCATCCAGCGACTGAACAATATGGTCGAGGTGGAGGTTGCGCATACATCCTCGGGGCGCTTCGATCTGGTGCTACAGGTGGCCACCCCCACAACCGCGCGACTGGATGAAGTGCTGGATGAAATCGGGGCGATCAAGGGGGTGCAAAGCTCGGAATCGCTGATCCATTTGTCCACCAAGATAGATCGCGCCATCTGAGGGGTTTTCCTTGGCCCAAACCCCATGTATGTAGTGGCGAAACGTAAATGCAGGAACCGCCCGATGCCTATGGAAAAGACCTTTGATGCTGCCTCTGCCGAGGCCGAGATTTTCGCCAAATGGGAGGCGATTGATGCCTTCAAGGCGGGCGCAAATGCGTCGCGTGAGGAAACTTTTTGCATCATGATCCCTCCGCCCAACGTGACCGGCGTTTTGCACATGGGGCACGCGTTCAACAACACGCTTCAGGATATACTGGTGCGCTGGAAACGGATGCAGGGGTATGACACGCTTTGGCAACCGGGGCAGGACCACGCGGGGATCGCCACGCAGATGGTGGTGGAGCGGCAGTTGGCTGAGGCTGGAAATGTAGGTCGTAAAGAACTGGGCCGCGAGAAATTTCTAGAGAAAATCTGGGAATGGAAAGAGGAATCCGGCGGTCAGATTGTTACCCAGCTGAAGCGTCTGGGCGCGTCTTGCGACTGGTCGCGAAACCGCTTTACGATGGACGAGGGTTTTCATGAGGCCGTCCTAAAAGTCTTTGTCGAAATGTATAACAAGGGTCTGATTTACAAGGGCAACCGTCTGGTTAATTGGGACCCGAAGTTCGAAACCGCGATTTCCGACCTTGAGGTTGAGAACATCGAGGTTGACGGCCACATGTGGCACTTCAAATACCCCCTCGCGAATGGCGAAACCTATGAATACATTGAGAAAGACGAGGATGGCAATGTCACCCTGCGCGAGACTCGGGACTATATCGCAATCGCCACAACCCGCCCCGAAACCATGCTGGGCGACGGCGCGGTTGCGGTGCATCCGTCGGACGAACGCTACGCCCCGATTGTCGGAAAAATGGTCCACTTGCCGTTGTGTGATCGCCTGATTCCGATCATTACGGATGAATATCCTGACCCGAACTTTGGTTCCGGTGCGGTGAAAATCACCGGCGCGCATGATTTTAACGACTACGCGGTGGCCAAGCGGAACAACATCAAGATGTACCCGCTGATGGACACTAAGGGGCATATGGCTGATTTCGATTACGTCCCCGAAAAATATCGCGGGATGGAGCGGTTCGTGGCGCGCAAAGCGATTGTCGCCGACATCGACGCGCTGGGTCTGATGACCCATGTCGAAGACAAGAAGATCATGCAACCGTTCGGAGATCGCTCGAAAGTCGTGATCGAGCCGATGCTGACCGACCAGTGGTTCGTGGACACCAAGCAGATCGTGCAGCCCGCGATTGACGCGGTGCGCTCGGGCGAAACCAAGATTTTACCGGAGCAGGACGCGA
>CAKZNY010000102.1 GCA_937132145.1 uncultured Paracoccaceae bacterium
GAAAAAGAACCGTAAGCTGCCCAAAGAATTTGACGCCGAAACTTATAAGAAACGCAATCTAGTCGAACGCTTCTTTGGCCGCATCAAACGGTCATTCCGTCGCATCGCGACCCGATACGAAAAAACATCACAAAACTTCATGGCTATGATTAAACTGGCGGCATTCAGGCTGTGGTGCGAGTTTTATGAGTCCGCTACCTAGGGAAAGTCTGAACAACGCCCTGATTTCCGTGCTATAATTCTGGCAGCACTTACGGGAGAATTGGCATTGAAACAACAGAGTTTTTCGTCGCTTGAGCAGGCGCATAAAAAGAAGCGGACCAAGCGGGAGGTTTTTCTTGGCGAGATGGATTCAGTGGTGCCCTGGGCACGGCTGGAGGCTTTGATCACACCTCATTATACCAAGCCGCGCAAGGGCCGTCCGCAGATGCCGCTTTCGGTGATGCTGCGTATTTATTTCTTGCAGCAATGGTATGGCCTATCCGATCCCGGGGCCGAAGAAGCGCTTTATGACATGCACAGCATGCGCGATTTTGCGGGGCTTGATCTGGCGCATGACGCCATTCCGGATGAAACCACGATCCTGAACTTTCGCCACTTGCTGGAGGCTCACAACCTCGCCGAGGCGCTATTTGGCGTTGTTTCAGACTACCTTGAAGAACGATCTCTGTTGATGCGCGGCGGCACAATCATGGATGCTACATTGATTGCGGCTTCTCCCTCGACCAAGAACGAAGCTGGCAAACGTGACCCCGATATGAGCCAGTCAAAGAAGGGAAATCAGTGGTACTTTGGTATGAAGACGCATATTGGCGTGGACGCTAAAAGCGGGCTGATCCACACGGTCAAAACCACCACGGGCAAGGTGCATGACGCAAAGCTGACCGATGATCTGATCCGCCCGGACGATGTAATTATATTCGGCGACAAGGGCTACGTCAGCGACAAACGCAAGCGGGCGAGCCGGGCGCAGGGTGTCTTGTGGGCGGTGAAAGACAAGCGCAAGCCGGGGCGGGTTTTGTCGGCCTCGCAAAAGAAGCGCAACCGGAAACACGGCGTGGTGCGCGCAAAAGTCGAACATGTGTTTCGGGTGATCAAATGCCAGTTCGGCTATCGCAAGACGCGCTATCGCGGGCTGGCCAAAAACGAGGCGCAGATATTCAGCCTTATGGCGCTCGCCAACCTCTACCTCGCGCGAAGATGCTTAAGGGCGGAGTCTGCCTGAAATCAGGGGAACGGGGTAAAACAGTCGCGAAAGCGGTCACAAAAAGGCTGGTGTCGTGAATTCGAGCGGCGGTCGGCATTCTATACGCAGCAAAGTCCCCGTTGTTCAGACTTTCCCTAGGGAACCTCTGAACAATAGGCTTTTCGGGTTACGTTGTTTGGGGTTTGGCCATCAGAATTGGGGGTATTCGGCCATTATTGCTGTTTAAGCGATGAAAATACGCGCTTTCCCATCTTTCAGACAGACTCCACCCGTAAATTTCGCCGGGCGAGGTAGAGGTTGGCCAGCGCCATCAGCGAAAGTATTTGCGCCGCGTTCTTGGCCAAGCCCCGATAGCGCGTCTTGCGATAGCCGAACTGGCATTTGATGACGCGGAAAACATGCTCGACTTTGGCCCGGACGCCCCCGTGTTTCCGGTTGCGTTTCTTTTGGGACGATGACAAAACCCGCCCGGGTTTGCGCTTGTCTTTCACCGCCCACAAAACCCCATCCGCCCGCGCTGCACGCTTGCGTTTGTCGCTCACATAGCCTTTGTCGCCAAATACAACCGTGTCATCTGCCCGGATCAGATCGTCCGTCATTCGCGCGTCATGCACCGATGCGGTGGTGGTCTTCACCGTGTGAACCAGACCGCTTTTCGCATCCACACCAATATGCGCTTTCCACTGCCCGGCAGTGGTTTGCCTGCAAACCACGAGAGGAGGGCCGAAATACCATTGATTGCCCTTCTTTGTCTGGCTCATATCAGGGTAGCGCTTGCCCGATCTGTTCTTGGTCGAGGGCGGGGCGGCAATCAGGGTGGCGTCCATAATTGTGCCACCGCGCATCAACAGGGAGCGCTCTTCAAGGTAATCCGAGACCGCGCGAAATACCGCTTCGGTCAGGTTGTGGCGCTCCAGCAGGTGGCGGAAATTCAGGATGGTGGTTTCGTCCGGAATGGCCGCGCGCGCCAGATCAAGCCCGGCAAAATCGCGCATACTGTGCATGTCATACAGGGACTCTTCGGCCCCCGGGTCGGACAGATTATACCACTGCTGAAGGAAATAAATCCGCAGCATAACCGAAAGTGGCATCTGTGGACGACCCTTGCGCGCCTTGGTGTAATGCGGCGCGATCAAAGCCTCCAGCCGCGCCCAGGGCACCACCGCATCCATCTCGCCCAGAAAAACCTCCCGCTTGGTGCGCTTCTTTTTATGCGCCTGCTCAAGCGACGAAAAACTCTGCTGTTTCAATCCCGAACCCTCCCGATGATGCCGGGTGAACTATAGCAGATATGCAGGGAAGTTGTTCAGAGTTTCCCTAGCAAGCCTCGGCTATAGCGTGGATAACAACAGAGCGCCGCTCGGATTTAATTTCTAGCAAATGGTTAAATCCACCGGCTTCGAGCCGGTCAGCTTCAGCTTGAGGTGCGAATAATCTTCCTTCCTGTTTTTGAGACCCCGCAAAGCGGTAAGGGTCTCAAAAACAGGAAGGAAGATTATGATCTATTCTACAGGTAGCCATACCAAATTTTACCACCGATATCACGTAGTTTGGGTGACGAAGTACCGGTTCAAGGTTTTGCGCGGTCCGATGCGGGAGCGCATTCGCGAAATTATCCACCAGACCTGTCGGGAACTTGGCGTGCATATCGAGAAGGGTGTGCTATCGACGGATCATGTCCACATGTTCATATCAGTGCCGCCGCATCTGGCGTTGTCGAAGGTGATGATGCGGGTCAAGGGTCGCTCAAGCTACAAGATCCAGCGGGAGTTTCCCGAGTTGCGAAAGCGCTATTGGGGGCAGAGGTTTTGGGCCCGTGGATATTTCTCGACCACGTCCGGAAATGTGACGGATGACGTCATACGTCAGTATCTTGAGTTACACTCAAAACGCGAACCTACCGACATCAGTCGGTAGTCGTTCAGTGACGTTCTCAGGCCGTAACGGGTTTGTTTTCGCTCTATGGGCCATTGGCGTCCTGGATTTGATCTGGCAACGGGCGATCCCTGATCTCTGCCGGGCATTGGAGGCGCAGATCGTGTCCGCATCCTCGTGTTTTCATGCCGGGAACGGATTCAGGCGGCGTAACTGGCCAAGTCGCCTGAAGTTGTAGGCGAGGTTTTTGTAACCATAGTGGCTTTTGCCGTGTTTCTTGGTCCAACGGGCGTCAACATCCTTCTGTGACCGCTTTGCCGGCTTGTTTTCCCAGCCTTCCGGTTCCTCACCATCCTTGATCGCCGCGTTTTCCTCGCGCGTGTTGTGGTTGCGCGGCACCGGCACAATGGACGCGTCCAATATCTGCCCGCCCCGAGCGATATAGCCTTGCCGGGCCAGGTGCCCGTCAAAGAGTTCGAACAACTCATCCACCTTGCCCGCCCGCGCCAGTGCCTCGCGATAAAGCCACACGGTCTTGGCGTCCGGAACCCGATCACCAAGGCCAAGACCCAGAAACCGCATGAAGGAAAGCCGGTCCCGGATCTGATATTCGACCTGATCGTCCGAAAGGTTGTAGAGCGCGCTCAGAACCAGGGTTTTGAACATCAGCACCGCGTCTAGCGGCTTGCGCCCGGCGCGGGATTTCCGCTCGCTTTCAGGCTTGCGCCAGACCTGCTCCAGAAGAGGGCGAAACTCTTCCCACGATACGACGGCATCGATCTCGACCAGTGGGTCCTTCTTCGCATCCAAGCTCGCATAACGATCTGAAAGATCGAAGAAACCCATCTGTGCCATGACTGCCATTCCTCCGCCGCATCATCCCACAAATCTACAGCGTGTTCTGGGCAGGTGCAATTAATAGAGGTGCCCTAAAGTTGGTTTGCAGGAGTTGACGAAGGCAAAGGTTAGCGTCAATCCGGTTTTCA
>CAKZNY010000103.1 GCA_937132145.1 uncultured Paracoccaceae bacterium
ATCCATCGCCGATGGTTAAAATAGCATAAGATGCAAAGGCTTCCCCGATGGGCATGTTGTGCATGATCAACCCTGTGGCCAACCCCATGACGAGGTTCATCATGGTGATTAGCAGACCCGCGATTGCATCACCCTTCACGAATTTAGATGCACCGTCGAGGGAGCCGAAAAACGTAGTTTCTTCCTGTTCGATCCGGCGACGTTCTTTGGCTTCCTCGTGGGTGATTGCGCCAGCCGCCATGTCGCTGTCGATGGCAAGCTGTTTGCCGGGCATCCCGTCGAGCGCAAACCGGGCCCCGACTTCTGCCATGCGCCCCGCGCCCTTTGTAATAACGATAAAATTGACGATTAGCAGGACGCTGAACACGACCAGCCCCATGAAAACCGAGCCACCCATGACGAACATTGCAAAGCCGTGGATGACCTCGCCAGCAGCCTTTGGACCGGTGTGGCCTTGGCCGATTATCAGCTTGGTAGACGATACATTCAGGGATAGTCGCAGCATTAAACTGGCGAGCAGGATGGTCGGGAAGGACGAGAAATCCAGCGGCCGTTCGATGAAAATCGTGATGGTGAAAATCAGGATAGCAAGGGCGAAACTGGCAGCAAGGCCAAGGTCCAAAATCCACGCAGGCACGGGTAGGATCATCATGACGATGATGGCCATAAGCGCCAGTGCCAGCAGGATGGTTGGCTGAAATAGCATAGAGACGTTGAAGGTGCTTGGCATCAGAATAACGCTCCGTTTGGTGCGCCCAGAAGCGGGGAAGCTGGTTGTGTGAGCAACCCGCCCGCCAAACTTCCATTCCAGACGGGAACGTCCGCCATATCAATGGGTTGGAAAGGTATCCATGTTGACCGGCGCGTTGGCTGAATGGTTTCGTTCGCGGCAATAATGATGGGTAAATCGACCTCTTCCAAGGAGTCAGTTATGGTGGCGATAATCCGGTCAAAACGGGCGCGATATTTTGCGGCCAGCGTGTCGGTCCGCGAGTGGTAGGCGCCTGCGGCCCGTGACCAT
>CAKZNY010000104.1 GCA_937132145.1 uncultured Paracoccaceae bacterium
TACGTGGTAATCCGTTATCTCTTCGATACGTTGTCACCGTTTTGCATGCAGTCTCGGGTCACCGTGTTGTCACCGAGAAATATGACAAAATACGATAAAATAGAAGAATGTGAGTTCGTTGAAACCAATATTTGTTGGGCTTTACGGCAAATAAATCGGGGTCCGTTTGCCGCGTGGCAAGAGGTCGTCAGATGCTTGCAGCAAATGTTCATCCTGTCCGGCGTATTTTCGCATCTAGAGGTCACATAAGCGTCACTCGGCCGACACCTGCACGTCGTCAAAAATCGCCTGCCAATTGCGCATTCTGGTGCACCCGCACACAAGTGAAGAAGATCGTTAAACGATTGAAAGAACATTACAACATCAAGAGACCACACAGAGCACTGGGTGATAACACTCCGTGTTTTTTGAATAAACGTCACGTTAATTGCGGTTTGTGAAGTATTCTTGCGTTCAGGGTAGGTGTAGCGTCGCCGCTATAGCAGTCGAGGATCAAGATATTGTCAAATGCCGAACCTACCGAAAATATAGTTCAACTCGGCGGTCGCCGGGCATGGATTATCTGGTCACTTGCAGGCTTGGCATTCGGATACGCTTTCTTTCATCGCGTAGCACCCAGTGTGATGGTTTCCGATTTGATGAGCGAATTCGCCATTAGCGGTGCCATGCTCGGAACACTTTCGGCGCTTTACTTCTATCCATATGTTCTATTGCAAATTCCACTTGGGGCAATGCTTGATGTTGTTGGCACACGAGTTTTATTGACCATCGCCTTATCCATAGCTGCACTCGGTTCACTAGTGTTTGGTTCAGCGACTTCCATCGAAGTTGCATACATCGGACGTATCCTTATCGGGATTGGCTCCAGCGTCGGGTTTTTAGGGGCGCTTACGCTGGCAGGTAAGTGGTTTCCTATTCGAAAGTTCGCCCTTTTATCCGGACTTACCATGTTTGTCGCGATGATGAGCGGGATGTTGGCACAAGCGCCGCTGGCCATATTCGTTTCACAATTCGGATGGCGCTCGAGTATGTGGGGGTTAGGTTTTTTTGGTGGTTTGCTCGCATTATTGGTCTACGCGTTTGTGCGAAACGAGCCCGAAAGCCACAAAACTAAAAAGAAACAAAAAGACACTTGGAAGAATATGTGGCGGGGTCTTGCGCGCGCAGCAAGCACACGCGAAGTCTGGAAGATTGCACTTGTGGCGGCGACATTGACTGGACCCATGCTGACGGTGGGTGGTTTGTGGGGGACCCCGTATTTGATGAGCGCGTATGGGTTAGAACGGCCAGAAGCAGCCTTTTACATGTCGCTAATGCTTTTTGGCTGGGCTTTTGGCGCCCCGTTTACAGGGTGGCTGTCCGAATACATCGGACATAGGAAAACGTTACTAATAGGTGGCTCGGGCATTCTGTCTTTAACGCTGGGGATCATCGTGTTCCTGCCGAATGCCCCACTTTGGTTTACTGTTAGCCTTTTCGTATTAGCGGGGGCTTCTGGTTCGGCAATGGTGACGACTTTTGCGTTGGTCCGCGAAATTGCACCGGCGGATATCAGTGGCTCTGTGGTGGGGATTGTAAATTCGATGACCGTTGCTTCGGGCGCTCTATTGCAACCTTTAGTCGGTGTAATTCTTGATGCTCGATGGGATGGATCGCTTATAGAGGGTGCTAGAACCTATGCTGAATCCGACTATCGCTGGAGCTTCGCGATTGTTTTTGCCTCTGCTTTGGTTGGATTTATAACCTGTCTAAACCTAAAAGATGGCACGAGGTAATAGCGGCAAAGTCCGCTGAGCTGCCATCGGCAGGCTTGGTGTCGCTAGGATGTTACTGAATGGCCGCTTCGGGGAACTGCCTTCGCATCTGCAGCGAAAGTCTGCTTCCCGCCCTTAGCGGACTTGACTGCTTCCGACCTATTCTGTTGAAAAACTCGATGTCTTGCCAGAAACGGCCAAACTCGCAGAATACTTTCCCGAAAACCGAGATTCTTGAATGCTTTGTTTGCAAAACGCCCACTCCTGAAGGAGATATTCCGAATTGCGGCCGCATTTTTTGGGTGTCGGAGTTTTTCAACAGAATAGGCCGTTAACCGACGTGCTATTTTGTGTTTGGATGGGTTTCGATTGAGAAAAAAAGTTGTATTTGCGAGTTAACATCTGCTTCGCTACTTGACCATCAATTCGCGGCGAAATATGTATCGCGAACCTGAGCGAGCGTTGTGTAATGGTAAGACCTTAGCCTTCCAAACAAAAGGGTTGAGTTTCATAGA
>CAKZNY010000105.1 GCA_937132145.1 uncultured Paracoccaceae bacterium
CAACCTCTAGCTTGCCGTATTTTCTGGCGACGTTTTCAATAACCAAAGTTGTCATCGCATTTCCTTCCAGACTGGAATTTCGGGGCGCACCGGCTGCATGAGCGGGGCGCGGTCTATGACACCGCCCGGCAAGGTTGCGGGGAAGGCCGATTGTGACCAGCGGATAAGCTGAACGGCGGGGGAACCCAGCAAAAATTTCGCGGCCGGTTGTGTCCATAAAATATGATCCATGATGTCGTTCGGGCGATACGCGCTGTCTGCGATGCCGTCGCCGTTCAGATCAAATGCGGCGTGGTCGGACCAGAAATTTCCGTTGCCATCCACGCTCCAGTCCACCCATTTGGAGCCGACATATTTCACCTGCGTGCGGTTGCCGATGAAGGCATTGCCGGACATCTCGTTTCGCTCGGAACCGGCGGTGAAGTGGATGCCGATGCCGCAACCCTCGAACCAGTTGCCTTTGAACGTGTTTTTATGGGCGTTGTAGATGAACACACATTTATCTCTGACTTGCACGATTGTATTACCCACAACCTCGCTTTTGTTGGTGTAGTTCATCATGATTCCGTAGTCGCGGTCCCCGATAGAGTAATTGCCCTCGATCCGCACGTTATCGGAATTCATGATGGCAAATCCAAGATGGTTGCCTTCGGAGATATTGCCCGAAACGACCGAGTTATTCGCATACATATAATGTATCGCAAACCGCAGGTCGCGGAAACGGTTGCCGATGAATTGGTTGTTTTTGGAGGTGTTCACGAATACGCCGTCGCGGCCATAACGCACATCGTTGCCGATCACCCGGGCACCGGGCGCGTTCCAGACATAGATGCCGTTGCCGCGCGCATTCATACGGACGTCTTGTCGCCCTTCGATGATATTTCCCTCTATCAACGAGTCTTTCGCACCGTGCACATCAATCCCGATCAGATTACCAAGCAACGTATTGCCCCGCACCACTGCACGATCAGCGTGTTTGGTCAGGGTGATGCCTGCGTCAAGCCCGTCACCGCCAGAACCTGAACCGATAATTGTCAGACCTTCGATGGTCACATCCGGCACATTAACTGTAATGGTGGAGCCGATTTCCTGACCGTCAATCACTGCCCCGTCGCCTATTAGCGTCAGAGCTACATTAATTTCAATTGGCCCGTAATACGTGCCTTGCGACAGGCGAAGGGTGTCCCCCGCCTGTGCAATTTTCAAAGCCTCGATAAGCGCCCCGTCTGTTGCAGGCACAATTGTTTCGCTTCCTCCGGAAGGGGATGCTGGAAACAACAAAACAATTAGCAAGAACAGACGAAGCATCATTGAAACTTATCCTTATGCAGGTTCAACCAACATCCGGCCGCGCATCTCCATGTGGAGGGCGTGGCAGAACCATTGGCAATAATACCAGTGAACACCCGGACGATCCGCAGTAAACGTCACCGATGCGGTCGCCTGTGGAGGCACCTCGAAAGCGATACCGTGGTTGTTAAGGGTAAACCCGTGGGTCAGATCGTTCACATCGTCAATGTTGGTGACGTAGATTGTAACCTCGTCACCCTGTTTGACTGTGAACTGCTCCATGGAAAATACCGGCGCCGAGGAATACATGTAAACACGCACCTTGTTGCCATCACGGATGATCTCGTCGTGGCCATCCTCTAGAATGACACCGTCGGCTTCGGCCTGAATACGGGCATCTTCCCACGTGATGTCATTGCGATCCCAAACATTGAGGGGATTCACAATGTCGCGACGAACGATGATACCATCATGCGGCTCTGCGAAGGTTGGGCCATCATGCACAAGTTCCATATTGCCGTTGGAAATATCCAGCAACTGGTCATTCTCGGGTTTCAGCGGTCCGGTATTGATGAACCGGTCTTTCGAGAACTTGTTGAGGGACACCAGCCATTTTCCGTCCGCCTCGTTGGTTTCACCCATGGAGGAATGGTTGTGGCCCGGCTGATACATCACGTCGGTTTTATCGATGATCGGGTCAACATCGGCCCCGGCATAAAGTTTAACCGCCTTGTCGATGTCCCACATCACAATCTGACTGTCGAGGAACAGCGTTGTATACGCATGGCCCTTTCCGTCAAATGCAGTGTGAAGCGGGCCAAGACCCAGCTCTGGCTCGCCAACAACGGCGGAACGCGGGTCTGCACCGTTAAACACGGCTTCCAGTTTGTCCCACTGGATGATCGACACTGTCGGCGAAAGTTTACCGGCGATCATCACATACTTGCCATCTGGCGAGGTGTTCACGCCGTGCGGGCTGTTCGGGATCGGGATATAAGTGGTCAGTTTTGACCCTTTCTTGCCGTCCAGAACTTTCACACCGTTGTAAACTTCGTATTCACCAGCCGCGACAGCCGCCTCGATACGGGCGATGTTGAAGACAACAACGTGATCCATCTCGGCTTCCATCATGCCTGCCAGTTCGGTAGCACCCTCGGAATTGTAGCTGGTCGACATGGCGTATTTGCCCTGATAATCACAATCGGTGTTATCAAGGTTGCCTGACACCGTCACCTGCCACGCAATTTCCATTGTGTCGCCGTCAACAGCGGTAAAGATGGAGACATAGGCTTCGACATCATCCATATTTGTGCCGTCATTAACCAGCGGCACACGATGCTCGCCATTGGCAAAAACATACCCTGTGCGCGGGAATTTTTGCGGGCGCAGGCCGTGGATTTCTGATGCATTGGGGATTTCGATGATCTTGTCACATTTCATCACGTCGCAGCGCACCCGGGCAATACGGGTGTTGGCTTTGTCGTACATGAACAGGTAACGGCCATCATAAGTGCCATCGGTAAAGGACATGTGCACGTGGTGAAGGTCACCGTTGTGGTAGGTTTCCATGCCACGTTTGGCCAGAAATTCCTTGGTTTCGGGCATAAGGCCTTCGGTCAGGATTTTCTTGGATTCATTCGTGTCGCCCCAGCCAGTGGCTGAATCGCGGTTGAACACTGGAATGCGCATCAGTTCGCGCATCGATGGCACGCCCATAATACGCAAC
>CAKZNY010000106.1 GCA_937132145.1 uncultured Paracoccaceae bacterium
ACGGTTAACCGCCAGCCGATTTCGACGCAAGGGGAGGCCGGAACGGTGTAGGATGGAATGGTCAGGCCGGTGAAACCGATCATCTGCCCTGTATCGCAGGTTTCTAGCGCGAAGAGGCCGAAATCGTTGGTTTTCCAGTGGTTCGAGACGCGCTCCAGATGGGCAAGTGTTGCCTCGCGAGGCATGGGGGCGGGGAAGTGCTCCATTACTTGCGGGTCGGCGTTTATATCGGCCATTGCGTCTGTGTCTTCAGGGCGAAAACCGCGCAGGATCAAACGGTTAGTTTCAATCCTCACAGGTCTTTTGCGATGGAATCGATCAGGTTTGCGTATACCTTTTCCATCATCGCGTTGGGTTGTTGCCCCGCGATCCGCGCGCCCATTGCATCGCCTGCGTCAATGGTGCTGCCAGACATTTCCTGCAACACAGCGTGGCCGCAGAAGGGGACGTGGACTTCGGAATAGCCGCCCTCATGTGCCATCACCAGCTTGCCGCCGCACAGCTTGTCGGCAGATTTCAGCAGTTGACGGGTCATTAGACGGTACGTCTCGGCGCTACAAAGCATCCGCGATAGAGGGTCCACGCCGGATGCATCGAAACCGCACGCGACCAAGATTACGTCTGGTTGGTAAGCTTCAAGGGCGGGGGCTATGATTTTGTCCATCGCATAGATATAGGCCGCGTGCCCTGCGCCGGGCGGCAGCGGCACGTTTATGTTGTGGCCTAAGCCCACACCTTTGCCACGGTCCGTCACATCGCCGGTGTCGGGCGGATAATTGCGTTCTTGATGGAGGCTGATGGTCAGCACATCGTCGCGCTCGTAGAATATCGCCTCGGTTCCGTTGCCATGGTGAACGTCCCAATCGACGACGGCGACACGCGGGGCGAGGCCCTCGGATTTGGCGGCCTCGATGGCGATTGCGATGTTGGCCAGCAAGCAGAAACCGTTCGACCAGTCGGGTAGGCAATGGTGGCCCGGTGGGCGTGACAGGGCGTAGGCGTTGTCGTGCTGCCCTGTCAGGACTGATAGCAATGCGCCTTTGACGAGGCCTGCCGAAAGTGCTGCGATTTCATAACCGCCTGCGCCGAACGGGGTGCGCAGGCCCATTTCGCCACCACCTTCGTCGCTGAGGGATTTGAAATTTTCAAGGTAGCTGGCGGGGTGGATGCGGTTCAAGTCTTGAAAGGTTGCGGGTTCTGCCGATAGGCAATCCATCTCGCGCGCCAACCCAGTTACGTCCAGCAGGTTCTTCAACCGGCGTTTGGTCTCGGGATTTTCCGGCAGACCTCCAGCCGCTAACGGCTGGACCAAGCCGCCGACAGGGGCGGTCAGGGCGTAGTTGCCACCGGAGTGCCAGAAGCATTTTTCGTCCCAGAAGAATCCGGTGTTTCGCATCTACCGTGTCCCGACTTGCATCAGACCTTGTTTTTTGGCCTCGGCCAATGTCAGGTCGAGGCATTTCCATGCCTTCTCGGCCAGCTCGTCGATCTCGGATTTCGAGATTACCAGAGGGGGCGATATGATCATTTTATCGCCTACGTGGCGCATTATCAGGCCGTTGTTGAAGCAGAAATCGCGGCATATCACGCCGATGGTGCCTGCTTCCGCCGCGAAAGGGGCGCGGGCGGATTTGTCGGGGGTCAATTCCAGAGCGCCCATCATGCCGACGTTTCTGGCCTCGCCCACCAGCGGGTGATCTCCAAGGGCGGACCATTTTTCGGTTAGGTAGGGGGCAGTTTCATCGCGGACTGTATCGACGATCTTTTCTTCTTCAAGGATGCGCAGGTTTTCCAGTGCCACGGCGGATGCGACCGGATGACCGGAATAGGTGTACCCGTGGGCGAATTCCCCGCCGTTTGCGTCCAGATCCTTGGCCATGCGTTCGGAAATCACGCTGGCCCCGATGGGTTGATAGCCAGACGACAGGCCTTTGGCGATGGTCATGATGTCAGGGCGAATTCCAAAGGTTTGCGAGCCGAACCAGTTGCCGGTACGACCAAAGGCGCAGATGACCTCGTCTACGATCAGCAAGATTTCGTGCGCGTCACATATGCGTTGAATTTCAGGCCAGTAAGTTGACGGAGGGATGATAACCCCGCCCGCGCCTTGCACGGGTTCGGCGATGAAGGCGGCGACGTTGCCGATGCCTAGACGCTCGATTTCAGCCTCCAAAGCGCGGGCGGTTTGCAGGCCGAATTCTTCGGGGGACATATCCCCGCCCTCGGCATACCAATAGGGTTGGTCGATGTGGGTGATGTCGGGGATCGGCATTCCGCCTTGAGCGTGCATGCCTGCCATCCCGCCAAGGCTGCCCGACCCGACAGACGATCCGTGATAGGCGTTTTTGCGCGAAATGATGATCCGCTTGTCCGGTTTTCCCATGGAAGTCCAGTAATGGCGGACCAGCCGGATATTGGTGTCGTTTGCCTCGGAACCGGAACCGGCGAAGAAAACGCGGTTTAGATCCCCCGGCGCTAGGTCGGCGATTTTTGCGGCCAGCGCGATTACAGGCGGATGCGAGGTCATGAAAAACGTGTTGTAATAGGGCAGTTCCCGCATCTGTCGATAGGCAACATCGGCCAGTTCGGTACGGCCATAGCCGATGTTCACGCACCAAAGTCCGGCCATTGCGTCCAGCAGTTTGTTGCCTTCGCTGTCATTAATATACACCCCGTTCGCGGTGGTAATAATTCGTGCACCTTTTTCGTTTATCTCTGCGGTGTCGGTGAAAGGATGCAGGT
Source organism: uncultured Paracoccaceae bacterium (assembly GCA_937132145.1). GTDB lineage: Bacteria > Pseudomonadota > Alphaproteobacteria > Rhodobacterales > Rhodobacteraceae > NORP23. The sequence goes on from CAKZNY010000106.1 coordinate 2,743, forward strand.
GATGTGCCGCGTCTGCGGATTGCATATCGGTGGTCGACGGGAAGTTAGTCAGATGGTCCATTTACGCCTCGTAATTACGGTGATTATCGCGAGCCTATGCCCGCGAATTGGCTTTGGCCAGAGGGAAAGATATGATCTTGGAGAAACGTAAAACTTTTAATAAAATCCCAACGCAGCGGTGTGTGGTCACGTATTTTGCATTTGGCAACAAGTCGCACTTGCAGAATGCGAAAAACCCATGGCCGGCCGGGAATTGGAATGTGTCTGGACGAAAAGGTGGGGGTATTTCCTTTTGGCCCGATTTTTGCATGTAAATTCAACAGATAAGGAGTCTGAAGTATGAATAGATTGTTAACTGCCGGGAGGCGCGTTGTAAGCGGGTTTTTTGTTCTTAGCTTCCTATGGGCCAGCGCAGCAAGTGCCGGTGGCGA
>CAKZNY010000107.1 GCA_937132145.1 uncultured Paracoccaceae bacterium
TGCTTTCGGGCCTTACGCAATTAATTGCACAGCGTTGCTGGTATATCTATCGGCGAAATGCCTGGTAAATTGAAAGTCTTCAATTATAATTTGTGCACCCTGGTTATAGAACTGCATTAGAAATGCTTGAGAAGCTCTGTGGCACCCTATGAGCGCCGATTGAATCGTTATTGAAGGGTATGATCCCATAGAAAGTAGAGCGCGCAGAGTGGTTAAATAAATTGATGCTGAGCTACGACGATTAATTTGTCAGGGATATTCATTTCAATGATTTTTGGCTCTTTCATAGACATCCCTTCAAGGGAGAAGCCATTCAGTTTACCGCTCTTTACATCAGCCCACAGAGCCTCATCAGGGATATGAACACCAACCACCCACGACAGGGGTACAAAGTCTGGATCACCCTCTCTAGCTGTCAATGAGCGTTTAAAACTGACCCGGTTTTGGCATTTAAAAGTGACCCACCTTTGAGGAGCAAAGCCAATAGGCGAGATGCCCTCATATAGCGAGCTCGTCTATTGGCTTTGTTTGCGCTGCGGCTTATTGAACGCGGCTGTTTTTGCTCTGTGCGAAGCGGAACGAGCTGTTGCCGGTCTCGATGATTGAACAGTGATGCGTTACCCTGTCCAGAAGCGCCGTTGTCATCTTGGCGTCGCCAAAGACCGACACCCATTCCCCGAACTCCAAATTTGTTGTGATGATAACGCTGGTTTGTTCATAAAGCTTGCTGATGAGGTGGAACAGCAGCGCCCCGCCGGATTTAGGGAACGGGATGTATCCCAGTTCATCAATGATCACACAATCCATCTGGGTAAGCTGGCGGATGATTTTACCCGCATTTCCCTCGGCTTGTTCTTTAATCAGGGCATTGATGAGATCGACAGCATTGTGGAAGCGCGCCTTCTTGCCCTGATTGATGAGCGCCGCACCCAAAGCGATGGCGATATGGGTTTTGCCGGTTCCGGTTCCACCGACAAGGATCAGATTGTGGGCATCAGTTGTAAACTGACCAGTGCAGAGTTGCTCAATTTCCGGCTTCTTCACAGCAGATATACCATAATCAAACGTGGCAAAATCTTTGTGATGGGGGAACTTTGCGATGCGCATCTGATATTCGATGGACCGGACACGTCGCTCGACAGTTTCCGCCTCAATCAGCTGTTTGAGTACCGTGGTCAGGTTCGGCGGCGTGCGGCTGGCCAGAAGATCATGGGCACAGCCTGCCATGCCGTGCAACCGCAAGGCCTTCAGCCCCTCGATAAGCGCGTTCATGCCATATCCCCTTGTGCCGCATATAGCACCTCATATCGTTTGCAGTCGGCTTTTGGGGCCACCTGCAGGGACGGATAGAAATGGGCTTCAGGCAGCGGCTCAATAACGGGCTCGACCAGTTGATTGATCAGGTTGATGATAGCCGCAAGCCGAAGTGTGTTTTGTTCGACGGCCATGTCGCAAGCCATTCCCACAGCATCGATCCCGTGTTCCTGAACCCGTTGACCGGCAGGCGATGCAAGCATCGCCGAGAGGGGGCATCAGAAGCTCGACAAAGTCACGATCACCGCCCTTTACCTTCATGTAGTTAGACCTGATCCGGTTCATGGATGCCGGTAGTTTCCACTCCAGAAACGGCGCGCCATCCCGCAAGGCTCCGGGTTTTCTTGCGAGCAGGGGCACATAGTGCCATGGCTCGAAGTAACTGATATTCTTTGTAAACCGGCGTTTGTGTTCAGCGATGACCTTTTGATCGGCAACCAGAACAATCTGCCCTGAATAGGCGCGCAACGAGATATGGCGGCCTGCATATTGGGCCGGAACGCTGTAACGATTGCTGTCATATTGAACAAGGCAGGTGGAACGCACACGCACCGCCTTCTCGACATAGCCGTCAAAACCAACCCCCAGCGGACGCAATTCCGCCTGCTCTGAGGCAAATATTGTATCAATCGTTTGATCCTTCTGGTCAGGGTGTGGGCGGATGCCCAGTTCATTGCAGCGAAGGAATAACCAGGCATTCAGCGCATCCAGATCGCTAAAATCCAGCTTCGGGGTGAACAGCCATTGGCGGATATGCTGGACCTGGTTCTCGATCTGCCCTTTTTCCCAACCCGATGCGGGCGTGCAGGCTACCGGTTCCATGACATAATGGTTCATCAACGCCAAAAACCGGGGATGGTATATCCGATCCTTTGAGCGTGACACATAGGTTACCATGGTCTTTGGATTGTCAATAATCACCCGACGTGGCACCCCGCCATAAAACGATAATGCACGCACAAATGCATCCAGCACCATCTCCTGAGATTCACCCGGATAAGCCACAATGAAAGACTTGCGGCTATGGCACAGGCGGAAATGCGCAACTTTGATCTTTTGTTCCACACCACCCAGAACAACGTGCTCCTCGCTCCAGTCAAACTGCAACGCATCTCCCGCTTTAAAATGCAAGGGGATGTAGGCATGCAGGAGTTCTGATCCATCTGCTTTCAGCGTTTTGACAAATCGACAAACCGGAGAATATGAACCCGTATATCCCTCTTCAACCAGTTGCTCATAAAGCTTCACAGCGGTACGCCGTTCTCGGCGGGCCCGTTTCTGATCTTGCTCAAAAAGGCTGCGTAGGCGGTCTTCAAAACCCTGTAACTTGTGCCGAACTGGTGGTTCGCTGCGATGATAACGCGGCGGTGTTGCATCGTTCAGATACTTCTTGATCGTATTACGGGATAAACCCGTGCTCCGGCTCACAGACCGGATGCTTCGCCCATCCCGCAAAATCAAACGACGGATTTTTGCTGCACTTTCCATTAATATCACCTGCTCATTCTCCGCGCTCAAATACGCGGATGTTAACAAAACAGGTGGGTCAATTTTGCATGCCTATTCACAAACATACTGATATCTTGCTTATCTATCCTGATTGGCCTGAACTGCTCTCTTCGTTAGCGGCAAGTTTAGCGTCAACAATCCGAACGGTTTCGAGTATCTCTGAGAGGCGTATACCCAAGGAGTCGGCTGTCAATTTGATAAGCTTGTCAACACGTTCAATCTTGCGCGCACCTGAAAATACAGCCCGTGCCACAGAAGATGGCTTTAACAGGTTTTCAGCTGCGGCAGCATATTTCGAGAATGGAACCATGTCGGTCTGAGCCGCGCCTAGGCGTACCACCAGATTGTTTACAAA
>CAKZNY010000108.1 GCA_937132145.1 uncultured Paracoccaceae bacterium
TCGGCATCTATACAGACCCGCCAACGCGCGATGAAATCGAAACAATATTGAAAAAGTCGGGCATCGCGAACATCGACGCTGCCGCCATGACAGACCTCGACAACTTGTCCCGCCAACTCGCCCTTGGCGATTTCCGCCAGACTGTCGAAAAACTCGCGCTTTATAAGCTCGGCGACGATACCCCCGTCACATCCGACGACATAATCGCCTGCGCCCCGCTAACATCCGAGGCCGCGCTGGACGATGCCATAAACTTCGCCGCTGACGGTAATTCCGCCGCCATCGTCCCGCAAATGCGCCGGTTGGCCGGACAAGGCGTCAACCCGACAACGCTTTGCATCGGAGCCACCCGCCATTTCCGCCAACTCCACGCCGCCGCGTCATCCGACCAAGGACCAGAAGCCGCTCTTTCCCGCGCGCGTCCACCAGTCTTTGGCCCACGCCGCGACCGCATGATCCGCCAAGCACGGGAATGGCAAACGCCACGACTAGAGATGGCGATAAAAGTTTTGACAGACACCGATTTAATCCTACGATCCTCCCGTCCCGTTCCCGCCATGGCAATGATGGAACGCGCCTTCATCCGCATCGCAATGCTGCGCCCGAAATAAGGAACCCACCCATGTATAAAGTCATCGGAACATCAAAAAATCGCACCATGCGCGTGTATTGGACACTGGAAGAAATGGGTCTGGATTACGAAATGGTGCTGGTCTCGCCGCGCTCCAAAGAAGTGCTGGCCCTGAACCCGTCAGGCAAAGTTCCCTGCCTCATTGCTGACGGCGAAGCGATTATCGATTCCGTAGCCATCATCCAGTTCCTTGCCGACAAACACGGGAAAATGACCTTTCCGGCGGGCACAATAAAGCGCGCCCAGCAAGACAGCTTCACCCAGTTTTGCGTTGACGAAGTCGAAGGGGCGCTGTGGACGGCCGCCAAAAATTCGTTCATCCACCCTGAAGAATTCCGCGTTCCGGCCATCAAAGCTACCGCAAAGTACGAATTTGCCAACGCGATGAAGACGCTGGAAACCCGCCTTGGCGACAATGAATTCGTGATGGGCGATACATTCACCATCCCCGACCTGCTTCTTGGCCATTGCGCCAACTGGGCGAAAGGCGCCAAGTTCGACGTTCCCGAAGGTCCAGTGTCCGCGTATTTCGAGCGCATAACCTCTCGGCCCGCCTATCAACGCGCCAAAGACAAAACCGGATATTAAACACAACACACAACCGCCGAGCGCAGCGAGGCTTGGCCCGCCTGTTTTGGTGTGGCCCGAAGGGTCGCATCGAAACAGACGGGTAGGCTCCCGCCCGTCAGCGTTTGATCAAAGATCACACCCTTCCCGTTGGGCCGGGCCTCGCTACGCTCGGCGGTTGTGATTTTCCAGATACCGAGCGGCACCGCCTCCCGCGTGGCGCCCTGTAGCAAGGCATGCTGTCAGCAAATACCCCCCTGTCGGCGCTTCCCAATCCAGCATTTCGCCTGCGCAAAACACCCCTGTGCGGGATTTCAGCATCAGGGTTTCGTCCAGCGCGGTTTGCGTAACACCTCCGGCTGTCGAGATCGCCTCGTCCATCGGTGTCGGCCCACTCAAAGCCAGTGGCAGTGCTTTTATCCGCTCAGCTAAACCCGTAAATGTTTCCGGCAGCGGCCCGGCCTCGCGCAGTAACGCCGCCTTAACGCCTTTCAAGCCCAGTGTTTTTCGCAAATGGTTCGACAGGCTGTTCTTCCCGCGTGGCCGATTCAATTTCGCGATAACGTCTTTCAGCTTTGTGTCTGGCATCAAGTCTATCGCCAACTCGCCACCTTCGCGAAGCGTCGATGAAATCGCATAAACCGCGCCGCCCTCGATCCCGCGAGCGGTAATGACAAACTCGCCTTTAACCGAATGCTCACCAACGGTTAAGCGAACCGGTTTCACTGGCGCTCCGAAATGTGGCCTCATGAAATCCGACCAATCTCGCAAAAAACCCATGTTTGCGGGTTTAAACGGCGCCGTTGGTGCATCCAGCCATTTCGCCCAAGCTCCGTCTGATCCAAGCCGTGCCCAGCTCGCACCGCCTAATGCCAGAACCGTCGCTTTAGCGGCAATTACCCGCTCGCCGTCTGGCGTATCAAACCTTAACGCATCACCGTCCCAACCAGTCCAGCGCCACCGCGTGCGCACCACAACACCCTTGTCCGCAAGCGCACGCATCCAGTTTCGCAACAACGGCGAGGTTTTCATAGCCTTCGGGAAAACCCGCCCGCTACTGCCAGTAAAAACCTCTTGCCCCAGCCCTTCGGCCCACGCCTGAACCTCTATAGGGCCAAAGGCACGCAGCATCGGCTCCAACCATTCCCGCGCCTCGCCGTAAGCATTCAGGAACTCGTCAATCGGCTCGTCCTTGGTAAGGTTCAACCCCGACTTCCCCGCCATCAAAAACTTCCGCCCAACGGAAGGCTTTGCATCCACGACCACAACCTTCACACCCGCCTCGGCCAACCGCGACGCGGCCATCAAGCCTGCCGGACCAGCACCAACTACCAAAGCCTCAACCTGTTCCATTCACATATCCCTTGCCGGTGACAAACCAGCGATAATTTCTGTGCCAAAATCCGGCGCGCGACCCATAATCATATCTGCCGCCAACGCCGATAACGCTGGCGAAGTTTGCACCCCGTAACCGCCTTGCCCCGCCAGCCAGAAGAACCCCTTCGCCGACCTATCAAACCCGACAACCGGCGTGCGATCCGGCGCGAAACTTCGCAAACCAGCCCAGTTGCCCTCAACCCGCGTGACTTCCTCGGTGACAAACTCCTGATATCGCGCCAAACCTTCGGCCAGAACCATGTCGTCCGCCCACGCATCCATCGGCGCAACGGGGTCTTCCTCGGCCGAGGAAACCAGCCACTTACCCGCGTCAGGCTTTGCATACCACGCCTCGGTTGCGGACTGCAGCATCGGCCAGTTGGAAATATCGCGCCCACCCGGTGCAGGTAACAGTGCGACCGAGCGTCGGTATGGCTGAACCCCCAACGGACTAACGCCCGCAAGCCCCGCGATTTGGTCCGCCCACGCGCCGGCCGCGTTCACAAGGATCGGTGCGGAAAATTCACCGACCGCCGTTTGCACATGCCACTGGCCATCAAAATTGATACTCATTACGCCTGCCTTAGTGTGATGTT
>CAKZNY010000109.1 GCA_937132145.1 uncultured Paracoccaceae bacterium
GGCCGAGCACTACTATCTAATCACCGAAAAAATTGAAGGTCTGCCGCGGAACCTGCCGATTCTGGAAGACCCCTCAACCTATACGTATTACCGCGAAGAAGTCGGTGGGCTGATGCTGGGCCTGTTTGAGCCAGGTGCGGCACCATGGAAACTGGAAGGCATTCCGGATGATTTCACATTTGGCGAGATTGAACCGGATTGGGACCGCGTCGCACCCCATCTGGAAAAAGCCTACTCACGTGTACCCTCAACGCTGAACATCGGCGTGCGCAAACTGTTTTGCGGGCCCGAAAGCTTCACGCCTGACCTTGCTCCTTTGGTTGGTGAAACACCTGAATTGCGCAACTGTTTCGTCGCTTGCGGCATGAACTCGCTGGGCATTTTGAACGGCGCAGGGATAGGCAAGGTTTTGGCCCACTGGATCGTTGACGGTGTACCACCGATCGACGTCACGGCCATCAATGTAAATCGCTTCACCAAAAACGAGGCAACGCGTGCTTTCCGGCGCGACCGCGCCCCGGAACTTTTGGGCAAGTTATTCGGTCAACACTATCACAACGAAAGCTTCAGTACGGCACGCAACGTGAAACGCTCGGCCCTTTATGATCGGCTCAAAGCTGCGGGGGCGTATTATACCGAAAGCCACAGCTGGGAATTACCCGACTGGTTCGCGCCAACACCCGACGAGGCAAAAATCGAGAAATATAGCTGGTTCCGCCAGAACTGGTTTAACTGGCACGCCGAGGAACACCGCGCGGCGCGCGAGGATGTGATCCTGATGGATATGTCATCTATGTCCAAGTTTCTGGTGCAAGGCCGTGACGCCTGCGCCCTAATGAGCCGACTGAGCTGCAACGAGGTCGACGTGAAGCCGGGGCGCGTTGTTTACACCGCCTGGGTCAATGAACAAGGCGGATTCGAGGCCGACCTGACCGTGACGCGGCTGGAACAGGACAAGTTTCTGGTGGTGGTCGGGGAAAACAGCCACGGCCATACCGAAATGCGCATGCGTCGGCATATCGGGGCGGATGAATTCGTGACCATCACCGACATCACAGCGGGCGTCACCCAGATCAACATCCACGGACCAAAGGCCCGCGATTTGATGCAGAAGGTCAGCTTTGCCGACCTGTCAAACGATGCTTTTCCGTTTATGTCATGTCAGGATATCGACGTCGGGTATTTCAACGTGCTGGTCCTGCGCGTGACCTTTGTCGGCGAGCTTGGCTGGGAATTGCACGTCCCCTCGCTGCATGCTGTGCAAGTCTACGACCTTTTGATGGAAGCCGGTGCGGAATTCGGCCTTCGAAATGCAGGGATGCAGACACTAAGTTCCCTGCGTCTGGAAAAAGCCTACCGCGATTTCGGAGTCGATGTGGACAACACCGACAACCCCATCGAGGCGGGGCTTGGTTTTGCCGTCAAGCTCGACAAACCCGGCGGTTTTATCGGGCGCGACGCGCTGGCTGCGATCAAATCGGCTGGTGTGCCAAAGAACCGAATGCTGCAATTTCTGTTGAAAGATCCCGAACCACTGCTTTATGGCAACGAGCTGATTTACCTGAACGGTGCCGAGGTCGGTTACATTCAAATCGGCGCTTACGGCCACAGCCTCGGCGGCGCGGTCGGCATCGGATTTGCCGAGCTGGATGAGCCGCTAACGGTTGCCATGGTAAACGAGGGCCAATGGGAACTTGAGGTCGCGGGTATTCGTGTGCCAGCGACGGCCTCGCTTAAACCGCTATTCGATCCAACCATGGAGAAGGTCAGGTGCTGAGCAAATACAGCGATACTCGCCAGCCCAGAAAGCATCCATGAAGGAATAGCCCCATGCCCCGTGACCCACGCTATGATATTCTGTTTGAACCCATCAAAATTGGTCCTGTTACAGCGCCAAACCGGTTCTATCAGGCACCGCATTGCAACGGCATGGGGCGCATGTTTCCTGACAGCATGATTGCCATGCGCGGCATGAAAGCCGAAGGTGGCTGGGGCATCGTTGCGACCGAGCAATGCGACTTTCACCCCACGGGTGATGTCCAGCCGTTCACCGAGACCCGCCTTTGGGGCGATATGGATGTCCCCTATCTGGCAGGCATGGTTAACGCGGTGCATAAACACGGCAGTCTGGCGGCGATCGAGCTGGTTCATAACGGCCAGGACACGGGCAACATTTACAGCCGCGAGGTGCCCATCGGCCCCATGCACCGCCCCGTCACATGGCGCGATCATCCAGTGCAGGCCCGCGCCATGGACCTAAGCGATATTCGCGCTTACCGCCGCTGGCACCGCAATGCCGCGCTGCGGGCGAAAGAAGCAGGTTTTGACATCGTCGTGGTTTATGCAGGGCACGACGGTACGATGCCCTCGCATTTCCTGTCGCGCCGCCACAACCAGCGCAGCGATGAATACGGTGGCAGTCTGGAAAATCGCCTGCGGCTTTACCGCGAGCTGCTGGAAGACACGCTTGATGCCGTCGGTGATACCATGGGCGTGGTTGCGCGTTTCGCGGTTGACGAAATGATGGGACCTGACGGGCTGGAATGGCAGAATGAGGGCCGCGATGCGATCGAGATGATGGCCGAAATGCCCGACATGTGGGACGTCAACGTCGCGGATTGGGAAAACGACTCCATGACCTCGCGTTTTGCGCCTGAAGGCTATCAGGAAGAATATATTGCCTTCGTCAAGCAGGTCAGCAGCAAGCCGGTCGCGGCTGTTGGGCGCTACACTTCGCCTGACACAATGGTTTCGGCCATTCGACGGGGTCTGGTGGACATGATTTGCGCCGCACGACCCTCTATCGCGGATCCGTTCCTACCTAACAAAATTAAAGAAGGCCGCGTGGAGGACATCCGTGAATGCATCGGCTGCAATATTTGCGCGGCGTGGAACAATATTTCCGCCCCTATTCGCTGCACCCAGAACCCGACGATGGGCGAGGAGTGGCGCAAGGATTGGCATCCCGAACAGATAGCCCCGAAAGAGTCGGACTCGCATGTGCTGGTGATCGGTGCTGGCCCCGCCGGACTGGAGGCCGCACACCAACTGGGCAAACGAGGCTACCGCGTGACCTTGGCCGAGGCCGACGCTGCGGCTGGCGGGCGCGTCACCCGCGAAAGCGCGTTGCCGAACCTTAATGCGTGGGCGCGGGTGCGTGACTATA
>CAKZNY010000110.1 GCA_937132145.1 uncultured Paracoccaceae bacterium
GGCCCCCGATTTACTCACTGCCATGTAGAACGTGGTCGCCGCGATAGCGTGGGGGGTATATTCTTTGCGTGGTCGCGGGGTTTCGGCGCCGTTACAAGCGACCGCCACGAATTTCCTGTACGCGGCACCCTTGGGCATTTTGCTGTGGCTTTTATTGCCCGGCGAAACAACGTCAAGCATGACGGGAATACTGTTGGCTATCGCCTCGGGGGCGCTGGCCTCGGGCATCGGGTATGCAATATGGTATGCGACGCTGCCAAAACTTGATGCGAGCCTAGCGGCAATTGTCCAGCTTACCGTTCCGTTAATCGCCCTCGCAGGAGGCATCGTTTTTCTTGGCGAAGCCGCGACTTGGACCTTCGTGATTTCGTCGGGGTTAATTCTGGGTGGTGTGTTGATCGCGGTATTAATGCCGCAACGCAGGAAGTAGCATTCGGTTATTCTTTAGGACTAATCCGGTTTACGTGCCCCATCTTGCGCCCCACCTTCACGTCGGCCTTGCCATAAAGATGCAACGCGCCGTCAAGGTTGGCATAGTCCAGAACGTCCTCGCCAATCAGGTTGGTCATCACGGCATTTGAATGCCGCGTCCCATCGCCGAGCGTCCAGCCAGCCACCGCCCGAATGTGCTGTTCAAACTGGTCGATAACGCAGGCATTTTGGGTCCAGTGGCCGGAGTTGTGGACGCGGGGCGCGATTTCGTTAACGATCATACCGTTGTCGGTCACAAACAGCTCGACCCCCATAACGCCGATGTAATCGAGCGCGTTCAGGATTTTTCCAGCCAGCAGGATGGCATCCATATGTTGGCCAGCGGCCAAGGTTGCGGGGATTGTGGTGGTGTCGAGGATGCCGTCTTTGTGGACGTTCTCGCCCGGGTCATAACAGACCACCGCGCCGTCGTGGCCTCGGGCGGCGATTACGGAAACCTCGCGGGTGAAATCAATGAAACCTTCCAGAACCGCCGGTGCGCCTTGCAAAGAGGCAAAGGCTGCTTCGGCTTGGGCTTTGTCTGTGATGCGAACCTGACCTTTGCCATCGTATCCGAAACGGCGGGTTTTGAGGATGGCAGGCGTGCCAATGGTTTCTAGTGCGGCGGTCAGATCAGACAGGCTGTCGATCTGTGCGTATGGCGCGACGGTGATGCCGAGGTCCGTCAGAAAGGCTTTTTCGCTTATGCGATCTTGGGAGACGGCCAATGCGTTGCGGCCGGGGCGGATTGGGCGGAGGGATTCTACGGTGTCCAGCGCCTCGGTCGGGATGTTTTCGAACTCGTAAGTGATCACGTCAACGGAATTGGCGAAGGCTTTCAGGGCCTCGGTGTCGTCATATCCAGCGGTGGTCACGCGGTGGGCTACATCGCCAGCGGGGGGATTGGCGGCAGGTTCGAAAATATGGGTTTTCAGGCCCAGACGAGCGGCGGCCATCGACAGCATCCGGCCCAGTTGCCCGCCGCCAAGTATACCGATAGTCGCGCCGGGTTTCAGGGCGTTAGTCATGGGGTTCGTCCGTGATAGAATTGGAAAGGTCTGTGCGCCATGCTTCCAGCCGCTCGGC
>CAKZNY010000111.1 GCA_937132145.1 uncultured Paracoccaceae bacterium
CGAGTGAGCCATCGGGGCCGGAGCTGCCCTGGTCATAGGGTTCGGGGGAATCCGTTTCCCATGCGGCGATTATAGGATCGGTCCATGCCCATGCGGCCTCGACCTCGTCGCCGCGCATGAACAGGGTTTGATCGCCGCGAATGACGTCCATCATCAGGCGCTCGTAGGCGTCGGCGACGTGTTCGCCGTTACCACCCAAGGTTTCCGCGAAGCTCATGTCGAGGGGCACTTCGGTTAGGCGAAATCCGCCTTGGCCGGGTTCCTTGATGATCATGTGCATGGTTATGCCCTCGTTCGGTTGCAGGCGGATGACGAGGGAGTTGCCACCGTGGCGACGTTCGGCTTGCGGGAAGATCGAATGTGGCGGGTCTTTGAAAATCACGGCGATTTCGGACATTCTGGCCCGTAGCTTTTTGCCGGTGCGCAAGTAGAACGGCACCCCCGCCCAACGCCAATTCGCGATGTGGACTTTCAGCGCCACAAAGCTTTCCGTGGTGCTGTTCGGGTTTTCAGCGTGGTCTTTATAGCTGCCGTCCTGAGTATTGGCGCGGTATTGACCGCGGATAACGTCATTAGGTTTGACAGGGTCAAGCGAGCGGATGACTTTCAGTTTTTCGTCGCGCACGTCGTCTGCGTTGAACTTGGCGGGGGGTTCCATCGCGGTCAGGCACAGCAGTTGCATCAGATGGTTTTGCACCATGTCGCGCATGGCGCCAGAGGTGTCATAATACTCGCCGCGCCCCTCGACACCGATGGATTCCGAGACGCTTATTTGCACGTGATCGACGTGCTGTGCATTCCAGACGGGTTCCAGCAGGGCGTTGGCAAAACGTAACGCCATGAGGTTCTGGACGGTCTCTTTGCCGAGGTAATGGTCGATACGGTAGATCTGGTGCTCTTTGAAGCAAGTGCCGAGTTGGGTGTTCAATTTTTGCGCCGAGGCCAGATCGTGACCGAAGGGTTTTTCAACAACGATGCGGCTGTCAGGGGTGGCGATGTTAAGCTTGGACAGACGGCTGGTGATCGGGCCAAACAGCGAGGGGCCGACGGAGAGGTAAAACGCGCGGACCGGATTGGGATTGTCGTTGATCAGCGTGACAAGGTCGCCCCACCCATCGTCGCCCATAGCGTCGATGGGCAGATAGTGCAGGGTATCGAGGAAGCTTGCCAGTACTCCTTCGTCTTGTTCGTGCTGCGGGACATATTGGGCGTAGGATTTTTTGAATTCGGATTGGAACTCGGCGCGGCTCCATTGTCTGCGGGCGGCCCCGATGATGCGGGCGTTGGGTGGTAGTTGGCCTGCCCTGAGGCGGTGATACAGGCTTGGCAGAATTTTGCGCTGGGCGAGGTCGCCGGTTGCACCGAAAATGATCAGGTCGAACGGCTGGACAGGGATGATGCGGGCGGTCATTTAGAATACTCCGCTGTTGCGCAGGAATTTCAGGGAGGCGCAAAAAGCGGACCGCAGTTTCTTTAGAATAGGTAGTATCACGAAAGACACCCTTCGTCGTTTGGTCCAAATAGCAGAGCTATCCCTTGGGCCAAAGGGACGTTCTGAGGATGTTGAACCATATTTTGATGGGAATGCAAAGGGTCAGTTACCAGAGTTCATGTAATTATAATGAAGGAGGCCTCGCCTTCGGCTCGGCGGTTGCGCTGTGCCGTGGCCCCGCGCGTGCAGGGCCACGGTGTTTACATGCAGGCCTTAAACAGTTCTGTGGTGTTTTCCAGTGTCATTTCCACCGGATTGCCGCCAACGCTTGGGTCGGCCATGGCCATTACTGACAGCTCGTCGATGCGGTCGGCTTTGACGCCCATCTCGGTCAGGTTTTTGGGGATGGATAGGCTGTCGTTCAGTTCCTGAACATAGGCTTTGAAGCCGTCGAAACCACCGGACAGGCCAAGATAACCGTTCAGGGTTTCAATC
>CAKZNY010000112.1 GCA_937132145.1 uncultured Paracoccaceae bacterium
TATGTTTGACGCTTTAGTTTTTCTTGGCTTCATACCGCTGTCTGAAGTTTTAGAAGTTCTTACGAGGACGGAAATCCTCCCGAGCTTTCCGATATTCTGATAATAACGCACTCTCATTTGTGGTGACCCCGAGAGGATTCGAACCTCTGACCTGCCCCTTAGGAGGGGGCCGCTCTATCCAGCTGAGCTACGGGGCCTGATGCGTATCAATGCCTCTGGGTTGTTTATAAATTATTGAGACCGGTTAACAGGTGGTTTTCTGCCTTTATTGACGAATAATGCCATAATGAATCCTTAATTTTTCCCAAAACTGGCCACACTAATCCATATATTTAGAGGAGCGAACAAGTTGGTGATCGGTTTTTATAACTTGTAACCAGTACTTCATCGCATATTTGTGGTGCTTTTTAGTTCTACAATTGGAGGCTAGCCGTGCGTTGTAGCCCCTATTTATAGGTACGTACGGCTAGCGCCTCCACTATCTCGCTGTAAGTTTTCAACGCGGCGCATCCCTCGGGTCCAACCGCGTAAACGCCTCGCTTAACGCGAATAAACCAACCGTAATAGTTCTTTTGCAAAATGGATGGTGCCTTTGGCATTGCAAGCGATTTCACCAAATCCGACGGCGCACACGGCCCCGCTTGCAATGCGACCACGATCCGCAACGCGTCCTGCCGATACGCAGTAATGATTGCTCGGCGCGATTGCCCGCCTGTGTTGGGATCACCGATACGGCGTTGAAACTCCAACAGCAATGCGGATTTTCTTTTGGCGAGCTTGTGAATTTTATGGGCGCCAGGATCCGTGTGCACAATAACCATGCCTTGGCCGGATTCGAAACGAACCGACATCAGCCCAAGCCCCAACCGTCTGCAAATTTTGACCGCATCCTTTGCCCGCGCCGTCCACGCCTTACCTTTACCCGCTGGAACCGCGACATAAACCGCATCGGTAATTCTTTGCCGCTCGATCCCTTGCATCAACAAATCCAGCGACAGCGACAACTTGAGCTCGACAATCACAGGGGGCTCCGTGCCGCGAATGGCCACAATATCGCAATCGGTGATCTCGGCTTTAACCTCATATCCCTGGTTTTCGAGAAAAGTCTTAACTGGCGAGTATAGGTCGGTTTCTTTCATGCATTGCTTACTTATCTTTATGTGACATTAGATTTTGATGTCTCGATCTTAACGCGCGATGGTAATAATAAAAGCGGGTATCTCCGATACCAGTAGTTTGGCAGCCCCACCATTGGAAGGATTAAAGTGCCGTCACTTTTGCAACAACACATTTTCCCATTCCGCGCTCTTTGATTGGCTATCTGCCAATAATTCTTGCATCGCAGATAACGTAAGAGTGCTATTTGGCGATGGCTCGTCTGACCTGAGCGATATTCTCATACTATCAGGGATAAATCTTTCTCTAATTTTAGAAGCCGCAGTATTTGATTTGGCCGCCATTGCCCAATCCCCCTTGAACCAATGTGGCATGACAAATGCCTCGGACATATTCGCGAATTGGTTCAACTGCCCTAACGCAAGTTCGAAATCGTCCATCCCGAGATAAGCCTCGACACGCAGCTCTCTGGCGGAATCGCCCGCAATTCCATTTAACAATACCAACGCAGCGCTTGGAGTATATGCCTGTATGTTTGCTTTTGCTGCCAACAGGGTTGCGTCCAGTGCATCTCGTTGCAGTGTAGGGCGTAGAGTTTCGATAGCAAAGTCGGGTAGGCTGGCTAAAAGCAGCTTTTCTGCAATTTCGATGCGCAAGCTGTCAGCTTCTTCCCCATCGGGAATAAGCATAATATATGTATGCACAATTTCTGCATAATTATTTCCCAGCTTCTCGCTTACTGACAACGCCGACAAAATTTCTTCTGCCGTTTGCTTGAATGCGTCTACATTTGTTGGATCCTGCTTAATTTCCTCGACTAGCAGGTCAATAGCATTGGCCTCTCTGCCCAGTTTTACCAACCATAAAGCCTCGAGCCGCCGCAGTTCGCCGCCCTTTTCCGTTCCCCGCCAAATTCTAGCGCTGGCTTCGAGGTCCATTAGCAAATATCGCGGCGGGGGGTGATCTTGCGTCAATCCTAGTGTTGCCAACTCGATTAACGCATCAGTTGCCACCGGCGAATTATCTTCAACCAAGGTCTGATAAGCTCGCTCGGCTTCGGGCACGCTCCCTTCGGCTTGCATCAGGTTTCCAATCACCAATTCATGTTCGATGCCGTGATCCCCAGGTGCACGTTCCAAGATGTCCGAGACTTGCCGCGCCGTCGCCTCAAGCCCTCTATCAAGAAATGCTGACGCTAGCCTTGGCCCTACTAAACGACGGATATCCGGTGAAAGGCTTGCAAACGCTTCGATTATTGAGGGATTATCGTCAATCTGCGTGTCAACATCGGGATACGTTCCTACAAGTGCCCATAAACCGGCAGCACCATCACAACCAATTGCCTGCGATAGCGGCCCGCCAGCTTGAACTGTATCGCCATCAACAATGGCTGCAAGGTCCAGCAACAAGGACTGTTGAGCAATGTTCTGACCACTTTCCAACAAATAACTTCTGGCCTCGGCACCAAATCCGTATCGCAAGTATGTGCGGATCAAGCGCTCGACTTCTATAAAGTCAGGTTCATCAAATTCCCTTAGCAACCCTTGTCGGGCGCTGGCCAATTCGGCAGAAAAATCTTCGCCGCTGCCCCAAGATGCCATATCCAGATCTTTCGGCATCGGGCAATGGCCGCTTTGCGGGCTACGCCCCCCACGGGCGGCAAGTGCATCGCGCATAATTGCAGTTTGAATCAGTATTTGATTTTTGTCTTCCGGTTCTTTGAATACCTCGACGGGGGTTTTCGACTCGCCCTCTTGAACAGTTTCGCCACCTTGCAGGATTTCAGGAATGGGTCCATTTAGGTCAAGCAAGCCCTGATCGGCGGCAAAGGTTAACTGCCGCAACAAACTGCTACGTGCTGCATCAATGGCGTCTTGCAACTCTTGATCCACTTCGCGCATTTCTTCGGGGGGTATGTTCGACGCCAACTGCACCATGTCAGTACGCGAAGCGCTTGGGGGGGCGTCTGGTGTTTGGGTTGGTGTAAGCCCGGTTTTCGCAGGGAAGTTCACGCGATGCGGGCTGCTTACGTAATAAGGTGCCCGCGGCGAAACCCACGACACAAACTCTGGCGGTCTGCCGCTAACATCCGGTAGGCTTGCCGCACTCAACACCGGGGCAAAACGGCGCGTGCGGGGTAAAGTGATAGAGGTTTCGGACGGGTCCGAGATATCGACAACGATATACGCATCCAAATATGAAAAGGCGGTAACCTCACAATCACACCCCAAATTCATCACATATACCGCAGTATCTTCGCTGCGCTCTGAATACGTCGAAATCAGGCGCGTTTTGGCGATACGGGCGAAGACCGCATCATCTTCAAACTTCGGGTTTTGCGCTGGAAACACCAGCTTGGCGGATCTTTTTCCAACGACTAAATTCCACTCACGGTCTGGCGAGACGGTAAACACCAGCCGAGTATATCCGTCGTGTTCCCCCGAAACGACAGAAATGGCTTGAGCGAAAGCCGAGATCGGTAGCATAAGGATGAATAAAAATAGCATTAAACGCTTCATGCAGCGGCCTTTTTGG
>CAKZNY010000113.1 GCA_937132145.1 uncultured Paracoccaceae bacterium
ATTTACCGGGAACCAGCTTAATCTATTGCAATCAGCACACCCCAAAAACACCGTCGTTCTGGCGTTGGAAAAGTTGGCTTTAGCGCAGATATGCATCGCTGGCGGGGTTGCCCTAAAGCACGCGCAGACAATGGCCGATCAGGTTTAGACCCGCTTGAATCGCGCATCTGCACGGAAGGGGCCTTCGGGTATAACAAGCCCGCGCTCGAACAAATCTATCAAATGCGCCAATACGTTACGCGAAGCGGCACCGTGTAAAAGCGGGTTCACATCTGCATACATATCCGCCGTTAGCTCGGCCACGGTATGCGATGCAGATTGCAATCGCGCCATGATTTGATCCTCGCGCCCCAACCGGTGTGCCAGAAGATAGTTCAGCATATTGTGCGCCTCAAACAAAGGCGCGCCGTGGCCTGCGTAATAAGTATGCTCTGGCCGGTTTTGTAGCGTTTTGAGGCTCGCCATAAACGCCGTCAAATCCCCGTCAGGCGGCGATACCAGCGTCGAGGCCCAGCCCATCACGTGATCCCCCGAAAACAGGCTGTCGTTGCCTTCCCACGCAAAACACAAGTGGTTTGAAAGGTGGCCGGGGGTGTGAATAGCCCGTAACGTCCATTCGACCCCTGTGATTTTGCCCGCGTCCGCAATCAAAATATCCGGCGAAAAATTAGGGTCAATCCCTTCAGCGCCCCCAAGGTTTCCCGCAACGGCAAGCTGGTGCATCAGCTTGGACCTTGCCGCATTCGCAGGCCCAAATCCGTAAACCGGAACGCCAGTCTTGGCCGACAATACCGCCGCCAAAGGGGAATGATCCACGTGCGAATGCGTCACGATAATGTGGCTCAGCGTTTGCCCCTTCAGCGCCGCTTCAATGGCCTCAAGGTGTGCCGGATCATTCGGCCCCGGATCGATCACCGCAACCTCGGTCTCGCCAAGCAGATAGGTCTGCGTTCCTGTGAATGTCATCGGGCTAGCATTTCCGCAGGTGATCACACGCAACCCCTCCGCCAAGGTTAACGGGACACCGATTTTGGGGGTGTGATCGGTCTGGAATGGTGGTTTCAACGGCTTCTCCCTTGCCAGTCAGCAAACTTGCGCGTAACCCTGTTTAGGATATGAAGTTCCAATGGCTCAAGTCTTATATGCCGCGAAGCCTGTTCGGGCGCTCGTTGCTAATGATATTAATCCCCGTCGTTGTCCTGCAACTGGTGGTTGGTTTCGTGTTCATTCAACGGCTTTATGCGCAAGTTACCACCCAAATGGCCTCGTCTGTTGCGTTAGAGCTGAAATATGCTGCCGATTTGGTCGATGAAATGGACAGTGTTGAAGAAGCCCGCGCCATACTTTTTTCGCTTGAACGCCCCTTTAACATTAAACTTAACCTTGAGTTGGGTGCGACCGTATCGCCCGAAGTACGGTTCCGTTTCTACGATGTTTCGGGCAGGGTGGTGGTTAAGAGTTTGCGAAATTACATTGACCGCCCCATTGCAATTGACCTTGTA
>CAKZNY010000114.1 GCA_937132145.1 uncultured Paracoccaceae bacterium
ATCCAATTGAATTATTCTAACAGAGTTGATCTTCACGCCCAAACGAACAGTTCCGATGGTGGTGTCAGAGCAAACTGCACCGGTTCCAAGAGTGTGCAGGGCGGACATTTTCATGCCGCCAACTGACGCCATTCAGCCAAGGCGGCTGATCGGGCTTTCTTGAATTCGTCGCGGCGGTTGAGGTGGCGACCGTGGTTGAAGTGGTCGTGGACCGGGCATGGACGGCGGCAAATTTCTGTAAGTGTCCGTCCGGAAAGTTATTGAATCATATGAGTGTTATGTGATTCAAGTGTCTTATCGCTCGATGGAGGATAAGACGGATGTGGACTTCAGAAAATCGTAGCTCCTATGACCGTGGCAAACTGCGCTACCCGAGTGACGTAACGGATGAGGAATGGGCGCATATTGCGCCCTTGATCCCACCGGCTAAACGAGGCGGTCGCAAGCGGAGCGTCGATGTCCGTGAAGTGGTGAACGGGCTGATGTACATCCTGAGCACCGGCTGCCAATGGCGGGCGATCCCCAAGGACCTGCCGCCACGCAGCACGCTGTTCGAGTATTTTGACCTTTGGGACTATGACGGGACGCTGGATCGCATCCATCATAGCCTGTACGTCAAATGCCGCGAAGCGATGGGGCGCGAGGCCAGCCCGACGGCGTGCGTCATCGACAGTCAGAGTGTAAAAGGGGCTGAAAAAGGGGGGCCTGCATCGATCCGTCGGGCTACGACGCGGGCAAGAAAATCAAGGGCAAGAAGCGCCACATCCTTGTCGATACGGTAGGCCTGTTGCTTCACGCCATCGTGCATCCGGCCAATATCCAGGATCGTGATGGCGGCATTCTGGTCCTTGGAACCTTGTTCGGCAAATTTCCGTTTCTGAAGAAACTCTCTGCCGACGGCGGATACCAGGGGCCGGTTTTCGAGCAGGCCCAGAAGAAAATCTTGCCCCACCTGGAAACTGAAATCGTCAAGCGATCCGATACGGCGACCGGCTTCGAGGTCATCCCCAGAAGATGGGTCGTGGAAAGAACGTTCGCCTGGCTCGGAAGGTGCCGCCGTCTCGCCAAGGATTTTGAGAACCGCACCAGAACTGCCCGGGCCTTCCTCATCTTGGCGTCAATTCGCCTGATGATGAGAAAGCTTTGTTTAAACGCATAAACTTTTCGGACAGACTCTTAGGGTCAGGACTCATTAATCGAGATAGAAGATTACAATAGCAGCGATACAAATTGCTAAGAAGAATGTGTGCGCACATCTGTCATATCGGGTTGCGATCCGTCGCCAGTCTTTGAGTTTTCCGAACATGTTTTCGACTTTGTGGCGTTGCTTGTATAAGGTTTTACAGTATGTTGCGGGGTGTTTGCGCTTGGCTCTTGGTGGTATGCACGGTGTTATGCCGCGTTCAATCAGGGCGGCGCGGTAAGCGTCGCTATCGTAGCCTTTGTCACCGAGCATCTCGGTTGCAGCAGGTAAATCAGGCAGCAATGTCGCCGCACCTTTATGGTCGGATTGCTGTCCCTCGGTTAGCAAAAGCAGCACAGGGCGGCCCTCGCCATCCATTGCCTGACAGGTGATTTGTAAAATCACCGAGAAGGGCAAACTGCGTGTAATTTGCTATTCAATCCACCTTTGGTGCGGCCAATAAGGCGAGGAAGTGCCCCCCTTTTAGCAAGCTGCAAGCCGTGCGGTGCGCTTTGAGGTGGGTAGCGTCGATCATAAGGCGGTCTGGTGGGCCGTTTTCGGCTACCAAAGCCGTAAAAATCTTGTCGAACACCCCCATTTTCGACCACCTGATAAACCTGTTATATAAGGTTTTATGAGGTCCGTAGACCGCTGGTGCGTCTCGCCAGCGCAACCCATTACGAATAACGTGAATAATGCCGCTGATTACCTTGCGATCATCCACCCGTGGCACCCCGTGTGACAAAGGAAAATATGGTTTGATCCGCGCCAATTGTTCTTCGCCGAGCCAAAATTGATCTGACATGTTGCCCTCCTGATGTTTTGGTGGGCATTGATTCAGAACAGTCTCGGATAGGCAAGGTATTAATAGGTCCTGACCCTAAGGTAGGTGCGGATCAGAGTGCCGAGATACGGGGGTTAAAGGCAGCGCTGCCAAAGTTCACGTTTCTGACCGCGGGTTAATCCGGGACGACCTGTTC
>CAKZNY010000115.1 GCA_937132145.1 uncultured Paracoccaceae bacterium
CACTGTTGTTAAAACGCCATTCGCATTCCTTCAAATATAGCCCGAATTGGGCCTTTGGGATACCGTTGAATTTACGCATATTACGCTTGGCCTGGTTCCAGAAATTCTCGATGCCGTTGATGTGATTATGACGGTCGGCAAACAGCCTGGAATGGTTGATCCGGAAGTGGTGGAAATCGGACACATCCAGCACGTTGTAGCCTCTCCAGCAGTCGGAATAGACGATGCTGTCAGGGATCACCTTGCGCTTGATGATCGGGATCAGAGTGGCTGATGCGGCGTCCGGTATAATCTTTGTGTAAACCTTCCCACCCCTTTGTCCTTCTCATGGTTTGCAAGCAAACCACTGTCAGGCAGCGAATAAGCCAAAAACGGGGATCTTACCCGCGGCACCCCGCCCGCGTTTTCCTTTGCGTCTGCCACCGAAATAGCTTTCGTCAACTTCAACCTCGCCGTCGAACATGGCCTCGCTCTCCCCCTCAAGTTCATAGGCAATGATTTCGCGTAGCCGCAGGAAGAAAAACGCCGCGGTCTTGCGGTTCACACCGCATAAGCTGGCGGCAGTTCTGGCCGTCGATCCCGAGACAAAATGCTCTGTCAGACGGTCTTGTTTATATTTGCTTAAACGACTCTTTTGCATATGGCCCATGATAACCCCTTTTTTGGGTTATCTGGGTCAGCCCCAAATATTATTACCAAAATTTGCCGTTTTATGGTGGATATTCATTAATAAATTCGTAATCTATGCGCCGTACCTAGTTCCGGAGAGTATCTCTGGGAAAGCAGCCTACCAACACGCAAATTCTCTGAGACTAATTTCTTCGCAGTTTTTAAATTAGCGAGAGGGAAAGACGCATGAATTTGAGGCTGAAGAGAATACCGTTACTGGGGATGCTGCTGGCATTTTTTATGGCGGCACAAGTTGTGAATGCAGCGCAGGTAACGCTCCGTTCGCTTGACGGAAGTGTTGCCATGCGCGGGGAACTTTTGTCGTTTGATGGTGATTTTTACATTCTGGAAGTCATGTTGGGGCAACTAGAAGTCGCGGTTGACGAAGTAATCTGCGAAGGGGAGGCGTGCCCTGAACTTACAAATTCCGATTTCCGGCTAACGGGTTCCAGTACCTTGGCGCAAGTGCTGATCCCCAGCTTGTTTCAGGACTTCGCTAGTGGGTATGGTCTGAGTTTAACGCTGGGGGATCCCAAATTCATGGGCACCATGCCGGTGCAGCCCTACCTTTTCTTAACGCCTGACGGTGAGCCGTTCGCGGATGTGGAAGTTCATTCTCTGGCGTCGAACATGGCGTTTAACTCGCTGATGGACGGCGCTTCGGAAATCGCGCTGTCCTCTCGGGTTATTACCGCTTTGGAACTGGAGGCGTTTGCAGCCGCGGGGCTCGGCGATTTGTCGGATGAGACCTATCAGGTGGTCGCGGCTCTGGACGGGTTGATAGTTATCGTGCCGCCTGAAAACGATGTGCAGACACTTAGCATGCAAGAGCTGTCACAGATTTTCTCTGGCCAAATATTGAACTGGGCACAACTTGACGGTGCAAATGAGCCGATCAACGTGTATCGCCGTGATGACGGTTCGGGCAGTGCAAGTGATTTTCATACTGTAGTGTTGGAACCATCGGGCGCGAATTTTTCGGCGCGCTCAACGTCGTTTACCGACGATATCAGTCTGGTTCGCGCGGTAATGGATGACCCGAACGGGATCGGGTTTACCAGCATTGCCTATCAGCAAAATACGCGCGCGGTTCCGTTGCGCGGTACTTGCGGCTTTATTTCGACCCCTTCGGAGTTTACCGTAAAAACCGGTGAGTATCCGCTGGCACGTCGGGTCTATCTTTATACAACCAACCGCATGTTCGGGACCATGAACAAGGAAAAGGCCGAGAAGGCGCTGGGCTTTCTGGCATATGTAAAGAGCGACGCGGGGCAGCAAGCGGCGCAAGCATCCGGCTTTATCAGCCAGACAATTGCTGCCCTTCCGATCGAGGTTCAGGGGCAACGTCTGGTGAACACCATGCTCGCCGATCTTGGCGATGTGTCCCTTGGCAGTATCCGCAATATGGTTGCGGAGTTGAGCGGGGCCATTCGCCTTTCCTCGACATTCCGTTTCAAGCTGAACGCCGCAGAGCTGGATGCGCAGGCGCGTGGCGATATTCCGCGATTGGCCGCCTATCTTCGCAATAACGACTTTACGGGGCGCGAGTTCCTGATTGCGGGTTTCTCGGACGCAGCGGGATCTGCTGGGAAAAACGCGGCACTATCGCTTCGGCGGGCACAGCAGGTTCTTGATGAACTTCAGGTGGAACTAGGTGTTGAAGCAGGCGAATATTCATTCGTTGTTAAAGGCTTCGGGGAGGTTTCGCCGCAAGGATGCAACGATTCCATCGAAGGTCGTTCGGTTAACCGCCGCGTTGAAATCTGGGTGCGCGAAGCCACCTGACTTGGTACTTGATAAACAAAAAAGGGCGGCGCTGGATGTTTCCAACGCCGCCCTTTTTGTTTTCTTAACGGATCGTTTACAGATCGGGGTAAATCGGGAAGGCATCGCACAGGGTTTTCACCTCGGCTTTTACGGCCTCTTCCACGGCACTGTTACCTTCTTCACCATTCGTGGCCAAACCATCGACAACCTTGACGATCAACGTACCGATTTTGCGGAACTCTGCCTCGCCAAACCCCCGCGTGGTACCTGCGGGGGAACCTAGGCGCACGCCCGAAGTTACCATCGGTTTTTCAGGATCAAACGGAATGCCGTTTTTGTTGCAGGTGATGTTGGCGCGCCCAAGAGCTTTCTCCGTGGCGTTGCCTTTAACGCCTTTGGGGCGCAAATCGACCAGTAGAACGTGGGTGTCAGTGCCACCGGTAATGATATCCAGCCCGCCCTCAATCAGGGTTGCCGCCAAGGCCTGTGCGTTGGCGATTACCTGCTGCTGATAGGTTTTGAATTCGGGGCGCAGCGCTTCGCCGAAGGCA
>CAKZNY010000116.1 GCA_937132145.1 uncultured Paracoccaceae bacterium
TCCACTTGAGGTTCGCCATCGAGATATTCTTGTCAATCGCCAAGCCTTCGACCTGATGGAACATCGGCGTGTGCGTCTGGTCGTAATCGGAGCGGTACACCCGACCCGGCGCGATGATGCGGCAAGGCGCGCCGTGCTTCTCCATATGGCGGATTTGCACGGGGCTGGTGTGGGTTCGCAGCACGTGGGGCGGGCGGTTGTCGCCCTTATCACGGTGCATATAGAAGGTGTCGAATTCTTGGCGCGCGGGGTGTTCGGGCGGGATGTTCAGCGCGTCGAAGTTGTAAAAATCGTTCTCGATCTGCGGACCCTCGGCGACGGAATAGCCAAGGTCGGCGAAGATCGCAATGACCTCCTCGGTGGTTTGGCTGATCGGGTGGATCGTGCCCGTTTGCGAGGGGCGTGCGGGCTGCGTGACATCGAGCCACTCCGCCCGCAGACGCTGTTCCAGCGCCGCGTCTGCGAGTGAGGCTTTGCGCGCCGCAATCGCCGAAATGATCTCGTTCTTCAAGGCGTTCAGCTTGGGACCAGCAACTTGGCGTTCCTCGGGCGTCATTTTGCCCAGCTCGCGCATCTTCAACGCAACCTCGCCCTTTTTGCCAACAGCGGAAAGGCGCACGGTTTCAATCGCGCTTTCGTCACCCGCATCGGCAATCTGCGCTAGATACTTGGCCTTGAGTTCCTGAATTCCGTCCATGTCACCCTCGTTATTCTCGTTTGGATTTGGTTACGGTGCGGGGGGCAGAAATGCAAGCTTCCCACATGCAAAAAGCCCCGATGTTTCCACCGGAGCTTTTCGTTTAACCTGTTACCGACTTTATAGTGCGGCTTTGGCCTGTGCAACAATCGCACCAAACGCTTCCGGTTCGTGAACGGCCAAGTCAGCGAGAACCTTACGGTCAACCTCGATGCCAGCCAAATTCAGACCGTTGATAAATCGCGAATATGTGAACGCAGGGTCAATCGCGCGAACACCGGCGTTGATACGCTGGATCCACAAAGCGCGGAAGTTACGCTTGCGGGCCATACGGTCGCGCGTTGCGTATTGCATAGCCTTGTCGACGGACTGCGTAGCCGTGCGGAAATTGCGGTGACGTGCGCCGTAGTGGCCTTTAGCGGCTTTAACTACTTTGCGGTGACGGGCGTGGGTCGTAGGACCGGATGTAACTCTCATAGTATCAGACTCCTATCGCGCGTACGGCATGTATTTTTTGATGATGGCTTCGTCTGCTTTGCAAAGCACTGTTGTGCCGCGAGCATTACGAATGAACTTGTTGCTGCGCTTGATCATGCCGTGGCGTTTGCCGGCCTGACCAGCTTTGATACGGCCAGACGCCGTAACTTTGAAGCGCTTCTTAGCGCCTGATTTGGTCTTCATCTTGGGCATTTCCATCTCCTTATTTAAGGCGTGGTAGTAAGCACGACTCGGCATACCCTTCGGCCGGACGCACCAGTGAAGGTGGGGTTTTAGGGATTCGTGGTAGGTAACGCAAGGGGAAAAACGCCGTTTCGCCCCTTAAATATCTAAACGAACGTCGAAACCAGTTTAATAAATACGCCGGGAATATCGCCAAAAACGATCCCGCTAGAAGAATACCTGTCCGCCATATATAATAACCCCGCCCCAAGTAAGAAAAAAGCCATACTTTTGCGTAAAGGTTGATCGTGCGCACCTGCTGAAAAAAGCAATAAAACGGCGAAAACAAGCATACTGCTGCCGCCGAGTAAAAACATTTCGTATTTTGACATTTCAAGCCCCCATGAAAATGCTGGGGCTAGGGTATCACTCCGCTTCGTCGTCGTACATCAACTTTTCGGAAACGGATGCGACGCGTAGAATATTGGTCGATCCGGGCACGTTAAACGGGATACCTGCGGTTACGATAATCTGTTCGTCGCCCGTCGCGAATCCGTCGTCGCGCGCGACCTTTGTTGCTGCGGCGACAGCCATTTTAAATCGCACAACTACATCGACAACCACACAGTGCAACCCCCAGGTTAGCGTTAGGCGGCGGGCGGTTTTCACCATAGGAGTCAATGCGATAATAGGTACACGTGGCTTTTCCCGCGAGGCCAGAGACGCCGTTGTACCCGAATGGGTAAAGCAACAAATCGCTTTGACGCTGGTTGTCTCGGCAACCTGCCTTGCGGCGATGGTGATTGCATCCGCAACCCGCCCTTGTGGAGCGGTGCGCGAGGCCTCTATTACCTGACGGTAAATTTTATCTTTCTCGACGCTTTCCGCCACGTTGTTCATCGTAGTGACCGCCTCGATCGGGTAATCGCCCGCAGCTGATTCTGCCGAAAGCATCACCGCATCGGCCCCCTCGTAAATCGCCTGCGCCACATCGGACACCTCTGCACGGGTTGGAACCGGCGAGGAAATCATGCTTTCCATCATCTGCGTCGCCACGATCACCGGCTTGCCGACGGCGCGACAACCCCGAACCAGACGTTTCTGGATTGGTGGCAAATCCTGCACGGGCAGCTCTACGCCAAGATCGCCGCGCGCGACCATGATACCGTCGGCTGCCGCGAGAATTTCGTCAAACGCGTCCACCGCCGCCGGTTTCTCGATTTTGGCAATAATAGCAGCCCGACCTTTGATCAAAACCCGCGCTTCTTCAATGTCCTGTGCGCGCTGAACGAACGACAGCGCCAGCCAGTCAACACCCAGTTCGCAAACAAACTCCAAATCCTTCAAGTCTTTTTCCGACAACGCGGCCAAGGGCAACACGACGTCGGGAACATTCACGCCCTTGCGATTGGAAATTTCGCCACCCACAAGAACCGTGGTTTCGGCGTAATCTTCACCGCATTTGGTGACTTCCAGCTTGATACGACCATCGTTAACCAAAAGCGTGGAGCCAACCTTCAAGGCTGCAAAAATCTCGGGGTGGGGCAAGTTCACGCGCGCGGAGTCCCCCTCCGCATCATCAAGGTCAAACCGGAAGTCCGCACCCTTTTCAAGCATCTCGTGGCCGTTCTGAAAAACGCCACAACGCAACTTTGGCCCCTGCAAATCTGCCAAAATCGCAATAGGACGGCCCATTTCTTCCTCAACACTGCGGATCATCGCGTGCCGTTCGCGAATTTCGGGATGCGAGCCGTGGCTCATATTCAGGCGGAAC